>CALEST010000055.1 GCA_937907555.1 uncultured Sediminibacterium sp. | reverse complement strand
AATTAGGTTTCAACTCTATTGTAGTGGCAAGTTCAAATGATATTTGGGTTTCTTTAGATAGAGCTAAATATTTTGCTTCCAGTTGGGGTAGTGAATTTATAAATATTGGAGAAGCAGGGCATGTAAATGTCGCTTCTGGTCATACAAATTGGGAAGAGGGATTGATGATTCTGAAAAGGTTAGGATAAATAACGCCTGTAGGATATTTTTATAATACAATTTATGAAAACACGCAGAGACTTTTTACAGTTAACATCAATGGGCATAATGGGCACTTGTTTGCCTGAGAATCTTAATTTCTTAGGGTTAAGCCAAAAAAAGAAGATGTCCGTTCAATTGTATACAATCAGGGATCATATTGCGAAAGACTTTGCAGGCTCTATTAAAAAATTATCCGATCTGGGTTTTGAATATGTAGAAACGGCATTTTGGCCTAAAGGAATCAGTCTGAACCAAGCAGCTGCAGTTTTGAGTGAAAATAATTTAAAGGTCAGTTCTTGTCATATTGAAATTCCTGTTGGAGAATATCAGAAAACATTTTTAGAAACTGCTAAAGTGTTTCATTGTAAAAACATGATATGGCATGGTTGGCCGGAAGACAAGCGATATAGTAGCTTAGAAGGTACAAGAGAACTTATTAAAATCTACAATAATGCAAACAAATTTGCAAAAGAAAATGGGTTGAGTTTTGGCTTACACAATCATTGGTGGGAGTTTAGAAATAAAGTAGATGGAAAATTTGTTTATGAAGTTTTATTGGAAGAATTAGATAAAGATATTTTTTTTGAAATTGATATTTATTGGGTAAAAGTAGCCGGGCATCAACCAGATAAAATCATAAAACAATTCGGGGACAGGGTTAAACTTATGCATATAAAAGACGGCCCGGCAGAATTCAATCAAAATCTAATTAGTGATAAGCCGGACCCAATGACTCCTTTAGGAAAAGGAACACAAAATCTTCCGGCGATTTTTGAATCGGCTCCTGCTGGTTGTGAATGGTTTGTATTGGAGATGGACACCTCTGCCATTGATGTTTATGATGCTTTAAAGCAGAGTATTGAATATATGAATCCCCATATTTCAAAATCAAAGAAGCTAAATAACTAAGCCTTTTATTCTCTAACTTACCGAATACACGCTGTATGATTAACTATAACAACAAATCCTTTCGTCCGATTCAAAATACGGCTAATGGAGAAACCTCTTCAGAAACCTTATTTACTTATAAACAAGAAGGCAATATCATTTCATCGGAATACAGGGGCGGTAAAATAATATATGGTCAGTTAATAGGTTTAGTCAATAAAGATGGCAGTATAGAAATATGTTATCATCAGATTAATAATAAAAAAGAAATAATGACTGGAAAGTGTTTTTCTAAACCAGAAATACTTCCAAATGGGAAAATCCGTTTACACGAAACCTGGCAATGGACTTCAGGAGATTTTTCATCGGGCAACTCAATGATTGAAGAAATTTAATGCTTCAATTTTTAATAGAATCCATCTGTAATCATACCGCTTATACTTCTTGCAAGATTATAATGGTAACATATTACTAAATTGTACTAATGAAAAGAAGCTTCGTAATATTTATTTGCCTTTCATTCTGTTACTGTTCATTTGCGCAGAATAATAATGAAAATAAGGTAACTGATAAAGAATCAGTACTGTACAAGAAAATAGCACAACTGGATAGTGCATTATTTTCTGCTTACAATTCAAAGAATCTGAATCAGATGAAAACCTATTTTACTAAAGATCTTGAATGGTATCAGGATAATGGTGGTCTTATTGATTTTGAAAAAGTGTTTGCTAATTTTCAATCCATATTTAACAGAGACTATACGCTTACAAGAAGCCTCATTAAAGAAAGCCTGGAAGTTTATCCCATAGAAGGATATGGAGCCATTGAAGTGGGAAGTCATCAGTTCAAGCATATGGAAAATGGAAAATTAGAAGTTGGCACTTTCAAGTTTTTAATGATTTGGAAGAACGATAAAG
>CALEST010000054.1 GCA_937907555.1 uncultured Sediminibacterium sp. | reverse complement strand
TACTATGGCCAATGGAACCGATACTGCCAAAATCATTGAAAACTTAAACTATTTAGATTCAGTTTATGCAAAAGTGGATCTGGATAAACATAGAAAAACCATTTTCTTAGACGAATACTTTAAGATTAACTACTATGTGAATCTTTTCAATGAAATTAAAAAGCGTCCTGATTTCAAGGTAACTACCAAGGGTGAAAAATCCCCTGCAGTAGAAGAATTCCTTGCAGTTTGTCAAAAAGCCATTGAAGTGGCAGATAAGATGCTGAATTTATACCCAACAGCAGGTGAAGAGAATAACAAGTTTGCACAGGATGTGAAAGCTACCATACAGAAAAACATTGATTATTACTCCAATCCAACTGGAAAAGGTGGTGCTTCCGGAGCTAAAACCGGTAGCTAAGTCGCCACTTTAAAATTAACTTAAAGAAAAAGCTCCTCAATTTGAGGAGTTTTTCTTTTATATGCTTTACAAGCGTATTTTTGCGGACTTAAAGCGCACTATGGAACCATTATTTACCCTGATTGACGCAAGTTCAAGCAATTCTGCTTCCAATTATCTGCCTATTGCCATTCAATTGATTTTTGCTGCAGGATTTGTAGCAACCATGATTGGTGTTTCTTCCCTGGTTGGGCCCAAGCGTAAAACCGCTGATAAGCTGGAAAATTTTACCAGTGGTATTGAATCCCATGGAAATGCCCGTCAGCCAATGGCCATTAAGTATTTTCTGGTGGCAATTCTATTCGTTTTATTCGATGTGGAAGTAATTTTCTTCTACCCTTATGCTGTTAACTTCAGAGAACTGGGATGGAATGGATTCCTTGCTGTGACCATGTTTGTAGGATTCTTTTTAATTGGATTTACCTACATTATTAAGAAGGGTGCGCTGGAGTGGGAAGACTAATTGGTTAAAGGGCGGATTTAAACCGAACTAAACCCCTTAGTAGCTGTTCTATACGTTAAACAGGATTATAACTATTAATATTTATTATTATGTCACGTCCGGTAAGATTCAACATACATCCAAAAGAGGCTCAGATAGCCGATTCAATTACCTATGTAAATGCCCCTGAAGGGTACGGAGGAGAAGGCTTTTTTACTACTAAGCTAAGCGATGTAGTAGGGTTGGCTCGTAAGAATTCTCTTTGGCCTATGCCTTATGCCACTTCCTGCTGTGGTATTGAGTTCATGGCAACTGCCGCTTCTCACTACGATTTATCCAGATTTGGAGCCGAAAGAATGAGCCATTCACCCCGTCAGTGCGATTTATTGATGGTGATGGGTACTATTGCCAAGAAAATGGGGCCTGTGCTTCGTCAGGTGTACTTGCAAATGGCAGAACCCCGCTGGGTAATGGCGGTAGGAGCCTGTGCTTCCAGTGGTGGTATTTTCGATACTTACAGCGTGCTTCAGGGCATTGATCAGGTGATTCCGGTAGATGTATATGTGCCAGGATGCCCACCCAGACCAGAAGCTATTTTAGACGGGTTCATGAAAATTCAGGAACTGGTAGGTCAGGAGAGCATCAGAAGAAGAAACAGCGATCATTATAAAGCATTATTGAACGGTTACGGAATACAATAATATTATGGCAATCAGCAACGAATATATTCAGCAAAAGCTTACTGAAAAGTTCGGAGACCAGGTCTTCAACTTTGAAGAAACCTATGGCATGCTTTCTTTTGAAGCCCCCAAGGATCTGAATTTAAAAGTAATGCAATACCTGTACGACGAACCCAGCCTTGGATTTCAGTTTCTAACTGATTTATGTGCAGTGAATTATCCGGATGAGGCAGGCAGGGAATTGGCAGTTGTATATCATTTGCACAATCTGGTAGAAAACACCCGTATCCGATTTAAAGTATTTACTTCTATTGCAACTCCAGACGTTTATACAGCTTCTCAATTGTTCTCTTCTGCCAATTGGATGGAAAGAGAAACCTATGATTTCTTCGGGGTCAACTTTGTGGGTCATCCTAATTTAAAACGCATTCTGAATGTGGATGAAATGGATTATTT
>CALEST010000053.1 GCA_937907555.1 uncultured Sediminibacterium sp. | reverse complement strand
GGTTGATGATTTAATTGTGCTGGAAGCTGCTTATCAGGTTGTGAATAAGAACCCGCTGGGGTCGGCTGCCGGATACGGATCCTCTTTCCCCATTAACCGAACACTTACCACCGAACTACTTGGATTTGAGCATTTAAATTTTAATGTGGTGTATGCTCAAATGGGTAGAGGTAAAACTGAGCGAATTGTTGCTGCAGCGCTTGCCAATATTGCAGATACACTGGCTAGAATGAGTATGGATGCCTGTTTGTATCTGAATCAGAATTTTGGCTTTATCAGTTTCCCTCCTCAGTTAACAACGGGTTCGAGCATCATGCCCCATAAAAAAAATCCGGATGTGTTTGAATTGACCCGATCCTACTGTAATAGAATCAAAGCCCTGCCCAATGAAATTACGCTGATGACCACCAATTTGCCTTCTGGCTATCAGCGTGATTTGCAACTCCTGAAAGAACATTTGTTCCCTGCATTTACAGAATTGAGTAATTGTTTACAGATGATGGAGTTGATGATCAGTAATATTTCGGTAAAGGAAAACATTGTTCATGCGGAGCAATATCAGTTTATGTTTAGTGTAGAGGAAGTGAATAAACTGGTGCTGCAGGGTGTGCCCTTCAGAGATGCCTATCAGCAAGTGGGAAATGCCATTGAAAAGGGTCAGTTCAGTTATTCAACCCAGATCAACCATACCCATGAAGGAAGTATTGGGAATTTGTGCAATGCCGAAATTGAACAAATGATGGATACCGTATTGAAAAGGTTCCAATTTAGCAAAGCCACAACAGCCATCAACGCACTTTTGGCTTAACTTGTGCCCCGATTCAAATTATCAGTTTTTATAATCAATCAAATGAAGAAAATAGTATTCGTATTTCTGTTGGGAGGGTTCTCTCAATTTGTTAGTGCGCAGGTAAAACCTGCTGCCAAATCACCTGCCACTGCAGACAAACCTAAAACTGCATTGAAACCAGCGGTAAATAGTAAAGCAGCTCCTGCTGCTTTTAAGTCGGTTGCGGATAGTGCCAGTTATGCTCTGGGATTCAGAATTGCCCAGAATTTAAAAGCTCAGGGTTTGGATCTTTTGGTGGCAGCCCAATTTCAGAAAGGGATGGCAGATGCGTTTGGCGGTAAAAAGACCCTGATAGCCGATGAGGTTTTAGACCTGTGTATTGGGGATTACCAGAAAAAATTGGTTGAGGCAAAAGCCGCTGTTGCTAAAGCAGCGGGAAAAGCTTTTCAGGCTCAGATGGCTAAAAAGCCGGGAGTGGTAACTCTACCTTCCGGGTTACAGTATGAGGTGATTAAAAATGGTACTGATACTATCAAACCTAAACTATCCAGTACCGTAAAATGCCATTATCACGGCACGTTGATTAATGGAGAAATATTTGACAGTTCTGTTGAAAGAGGAGAACCCATTAGTTTCCAATTGGGCAATGTGATTCTTGGATGGCAGGAAGGATTGCAATTAATGACTGTAGGCAGTAAATGGAAGTTTTATATCCCTTCTGATCTTGCCTATGGCGATCAGCAAAAGGGAGACAAGATTGTACCTGGTTCCCTGCTTATTTTTGAAGTAGAATTATTGGAGGTTAAATAATTATATCAAATCAAGGTTATGAACGAAGCATTTGTATCCCGAATAGCTGCAGAGTTAAAAGAAATTGAATCGGCTGGTCTTTTCAAAAAGGAAAGAGTAATTACCAGTGAGCAGGGTCCTGAAATTGTGGTTAATGGTAAAAAAGTATTGAACTTTTGTGCCAACAACTATTTAGGCCTTTCTTCTCATCCAGACGTTATTAAAGCTGCACACAAAGCCATTGATACCCATGGATATGGTATGAGCAGTGTTCGATTCATTTGCGGTACACAGGATATTCATAAAGAACTGGAGAAAAAACTATCCGAATTTTTGGGTACAGAAGATACCATTTTATATGCGGCTGCTTTT
>CALEST010000052.1 GCA_937907555.1 uncultured Sediminibacterium sp. | reverse complement strand
CATTGTATTGTTTACCTACCACAGAATTATACCAGTTAATATAACGGTCTCTTCCGTCTGGATTGATACATGGATCTAATACTACTATGGTATTCTTCAGCCATTCTTTGGTTGCTTTGTTATTGGGATCTGTTAGCGCGTGTATGGTTAGTAAAAATGCCTCAGAGGATGAAGCTTCATTGCCATGAACGTTATAACTTAACCATACAATGGCCGGAGCATTGTCCAAAACAGGTGAGGCCTTATCCTTGGTCAGGCCTGCCATTCTTAAATTATTGACTCTGATTTGATCCAGTTGTTGCATATTCTCCGGAGTACTTACAAATGCCAGCATTAATTCCCTGCCTTCATTGGTTTCACCATATTTTTCCAGCTTAACCATATCTGGCCTTGCTGCTGCAACAGACTTTGTATATTCCACAATCCGATGATGACGGGTAAAACGGGTACCCACTTTGTAACCTAAAAATTGTTCAGGACTGGGTACCGACTGTGCTATTGATAACACAGAAAGGCCCAAACAAAATAGTCCAAATAATAATTTCTTCATAAGTTTAATAATGAAGCATGAAAGTAGTAATAATGGGAAATAAAACCCCATAAAATTGTAAATTGTAATATGAGAAAGATATTAACAGGACTTCTGTTCCTGGGATTAATCCCTGTTGCCAATGCACAGCATGTAGCTTCCATTGTAGGACCCAACAAGGAAGTAGACCCATTTCATTATTCAGTAGTAAAGCGCGGAAACTTTAAACAGGCTGCTGTTAGCAGTGCACATCCGCTGGCTAGTATGGTGGGTGCAGCCATCATGAAAAAGGGAGGCAATGCTTTTGATGCAGCCATTGCAACTCAATTGGTGCTAGCAGTTGTTTTTCCAAATGCGGGAAACTTAGGTGGAGGTGGATTTTTGCTGGCGTACAAAACCAATGGAGAACTGATAGGTATTGACTACAGAGAAGCAGCACCTGAAAAAGCATCCCGGGATATGTATCTTGACAAAAACGGAAATGCTCAGTTGAACTTATCACAGAATGGACATCTTGCTTCTGGTATTCCTGGTACTGTGGCAGGTTTATTTGCCACTCATGCATACGCAAAATTACCTTTTGCAGAGTTAATTCAACCCGCCATAGACATAGCTGCCAAGGGATTTGTTTTAACGGAAAAAGAGGCTGCCAGTATCAGCAGTGTAAAAGACGGAATTGCGCGTTTCAGTACACAACCAACCGCTTTTTATAAACCAACCCGTTGGAAAGTGGGCGACACGCTTATTCAAAAAGAACTTGCCCATACATTGGAAAGAATACAACAGGAAGGCGCCATGGGTTTTTATGGAGGGAAAACAGCAGACCTGATTGTTGCTGAGATGGAGCGCGGCAGGGGGATCATCTCACACGCTGATTTAAAAAATTATACTGCTAAATTAAGAGAGCCGATTGTATTCAACTACAGAGGTCACGAAATCATCAGTTTTGCTCCCCCCAGCAGTGGCGGAATCTTACTGGCACAAATGATGAAAATGGTTGAAAAATATCCTATGACTAAAATGGGATTTCAAACCCCATCCTCTGTTCAACTAATGATTGAAGCTGAACGCCGGGCATTTGCAGACCGTGCAGAACATATGGGCGATCCGGATTTCTGGAAAGTACCAGTAAACACCCTAATTAGCGATACCTATTTACAGCAGCGCATGAATGATTATTCACCAGACAAAGCAGGCAATAGCAAAGAAGTAAATGCAGGTGTAATTAAGGAAAGCGAAGAAACCACTCATTTAAGTGTGGTTGATGCAGCAGGAAATATGGTAGCAGTTACAACTACACTAAATGGAAGTTACGGATCAAAAGTAGTAGTTGGTGGTGCCGGATTTTTATTGAACAATGAAATGGATGATTTTAGTGTAAAACCAGGAGTACCCAATATGTTTGGGGCTGTGGGAGGAGAAGCCAATGCCATTGTTCCTGGAAAAAGAATGCTGAGTTCAATGACTCCCACCCTTGTATTGAAAAATAAAAAACCTTATATCGTAATCGGCACTCCCGGTGGCACCACTATTCCTACTTCTGTTTATCAGGCGCTGATTAATGTGATAGATTTTAATAAAAACCTTGGGGATGCCATTGACGCTCCAAAATTCCATCACCAGTGGTTACCAGATGAAGTGATGATAGAAACTGGCTTTGATAATAAAACCAAAGAGGCACTGCAGAAAATGGGCTATCACTTAAAAGACCGTTCAAGTATTGGCAGAACCGATGGCATTCGGATATTGCCCAATAAAATCAGGGAAACGGCGGCTGATAAAAGAGGTGACGATTCAGTTGCAGGATACTAGTAAGGTATTGTTAATAATAGCCATTAGTTATATAATCGAATAAATTTATATAACTTTTATTCTATTTTTGCCCCCTAATGCATTATCTACTTAAACAATTCATACCACCTATATTTAAAACCCTTTACTGGTATAGCTTTAAATATGGCTGGAAAGGCGATTACGAAAGTTTTGAAGCGGCCAACAAAATAGCCAGCGGGTATGACGAGCAGAACATTCTTGAAAAAATCAAAGAAACTACCCGTAAAGTGGTTAGCGGGGAAGTTACTTATGAAAGAGATGGGATTGTCTACGACAAACCCAAAATTAATTTCAGCATGCTGGCTACCCTGCTAACGGTTGCTGCTGAAAACAATTGCAATTTGACAGTACTTGATTTTGGCGGTTCTTTGGGAACTACTTATAATCACAAAAGAAACTACCTGCAATCTGTACACAATTTACATTGGTGCATTGTTGAACAACCCAATTATGTAGAAGCGGGCAGAAAAGAATTTGAACATGAACGGCTGCATTTTTATTACTCACTGGAAGAATGCCTGCAACACCACAAACCTGACATCATTATTTTCTCTGGAGTAATACAATACATAGAAAAAACCTATGAACTCCTGGATCAGATTGTTTTAAGCGGGGTAAAATATTTATACATCGATTATATTGCATTTAACGATGAAGACAGGGACAGAATCGCTATTCAACATGTTCCACCAGTGTATTATGGTTCTCCTGCTTCTTATACTTGCTGGTTTTACAGTAAGCCCAAATTTTATAAATACATGCAGGATCGTTTTGACTTAGTTTACGATTTTATTGCAGATCATGACAAATATTATATCCAGTTAAAGCCCTTTGTTTACGAAGGGCAATTATGGAAGTTAAAACAAGCCTGAATATTATAGCATTAACAGCTTTTGTCCATTATAATTTCCCTGCTTTCAATTGTTTTGCAGCGTATTCAGCTGCCCTTGCTGTCATTGCCATATAAGTTAATGATGGGTTTTGATTGCCTGTTGATGTCATACAGGCGCCATCTGTTACAAACACATTCTTACAATGATGCAATTGATTGAATTCGTTCAATAGAGATGTTTCTTTGTCCCTACCCATCCTTACTCCTCCCATCTCATGAATATCTAAACCGGGAGCTTGCTTACTGTCCCAGGTATTGATATTGGTACACCCTGCTTTTTCAAGCATAGCCTTGCCTTCCTTAAAAAAGTCCTGTAGAATTTTCTCATCATTTTCATCATAGTCAACATTCACTACCAGCTGGGGTATTCCCCAATCATCCCTTTCATAATCACTTAAATACACCTGATTGGTTTCTTTGGGTATGGTTTCTCCTTGCATCATCATATAAATATGCCAGTTCCCGGGTTCTGTGATGGCATTCTTAAAATCAATACCCACGCCCTCTACCTTTGGCCGGCCTCTTGCAGCACTGAAATGTACCATATACCCTCTTAAAAAATCCGTCTCTTGTTTATAAACATTTTTAAAACTGGGCATCATGAGTTGCGTAGGTCTTCTGCCATAATAATACTGATCCATTGGACCATCAAACTGAGCGGTAATATTGCCCCTGTAATTATGAAAGGCAATGTACTTACCTAAAAGACCATTCTTATTTCCTAATCCATTAGGGAAATAAGAACTCCTTGAGTTTAGCAGAATCAAGTTGGTATTTAAACAGGAGGCATTTACAAAAATGATTCTTGCAGTATATATTTTCACTTCATGTGTTAGCGCATCTACCACTTTTACGCCAGTTGCCTTACCCAATTTTTCATCATAAATAATTGAATCAACAACTGCATGCGTTTTTATATGCAGGTTACCCGTTTTTTCGGCAGCAGGTAAGGTAGAGCTGTTTGAACTAAAATAGGCCCCAAAAGGACATCCTCTTGCACATAGGTTTCTTGCCATGCACTGTCCCCTTCCCTGAGCTAAATGTTCAGCAGTAGGTTGAGTTAAATGGGCGCATCTTCCCTGCACTACATGTCTGTCAGGAAAAGCATCCATAATTTTTTGCTGAATGATTCTTTCAGCACAATTCATTTCCCATGCTGGCAGAAATTCACCGTCCGGTAAGGTATCCAGACCATCTTTATTTCCACTGATTCCAACGAATTTTTCTACATAGCTGTACCATTCAGACAAATCATTGTATCGAATTGGCCAGTCAACGGCAAAGCCGTCACGTTTCGGAGCTTCAAAATCATACGGACTCCAGCGCTGGGTTTGTCTTGCCCACAAAAGTGATTTGCCACCAACCTGATAGCCCCTTATCCAGCTGAATGGTTTTTCCTGAACATAAGGATGCTCCTTGTCCTTTACGAAGAAATGTTTCGTGTCTTCTTTATACGCATAACAGTTACTCACAATAGGATCCAGATCCATTTCCGGAGGAGGTATCTTGCCTCTGTGAGGCATATCCCAGGGATGATAATTGGTTGTTGGATAATCTTTTTTATGTTCTACCATCCTGCCTCTTTCAAGCACAAGGGTTTTCAATCCTTTTTCACAGAGTTCTTTGGCCGCCCATCCCCCACTGATTCCCGAACCAATGACAATTGCATCAAAATCTGTTTTCTGTTCAGACATAATAGCTAATCTTTAAACCATTCAGCAAATTTTTTCAGGTCTACATTTCCTCCAGTTAATATAATTCCAATTTTTTTCCCTTTAAACTGTTCCTTGTTTTTAAGCATTGCGGCCAGTGGAACAACACAACTGGGTTCTACTACTATTTTCATTCGCTCATAAACCAGCCTAAGTGCAGCTTTAATTTCCTCTTCAGATACCAGAAAAATATCAGTTACATGGTTGCGAATGATTAACAAAGTTCTTTCGCTTAGAGTAGTTAATAACCCATCTGCAATAGTATTTACATAAGGAGCTTTTTCTACTCTGCCAGATCGAAAACTGAGTATTGCATCGGCCGCCCCTTCTGGTTCTCCGGCAAATACTTTAGCCGTTGGATGAAAATAATGCACCCCCAATGCTGTACCCGACAACAATCCGCCACCACCCACGGGAGTAAAAATGATATCCAGTCCAGGTACCGTAGCAATCAATTCTTTCACACAGGTTGCCTGCCCCGTAATTACCCTGTCATCGTCGTATGGGTGAATGAATTCAGCCCCAGTTTCATCAACCACTTTTTGCAAAGCAGTTTCTCTTGCTGCTTGGTTAGGTTCACAAAAAATAACTTCCGCCCCATAACCATTCACCGCATTCACTTTTACTGAAGGTGAATTGCTTGGCATTACTATATAAGCCTTTGTACCCAAAGTCTTTGCTGCAAAAGCAATAGCCTGTGCATGATTACCGGAAGAGTGGGTAGCCAGTCCTTTAGCCAATTGCTCTGGCGTTAAACTCAGTGAAGCGT
>CALEST010000051.1 GCA_937907555.1 uncultured Sediminibacterium sp. | reverse complement strand
GCCATTGCCTTGCAACAAGGACATGAGATTGTGTTGAGAATAGACCTGGACAATGCAGCAGAATTTACCAAAGAAAATCTGAACAAGGCCGATGTAGCGATTGAATTCACCGGACCACATAGCGCGGTAAATAATATTCGCAAATGCCTGGAGTTTGGCGTTCCCGTAATAAGTGGTTCTACCGGCTGGCTGACAGAATGGGATGCCGTTGCAGACTATTGTAAATCCGTTGATGGCACATTCATTTATTCCAGCAATTTCAGCATTGGCGTGAATTTGTTTTTTGAACTGAATAAGTACCTGGCAACATTAATGGAGAACTACCCTGACTACGATGTAAGCCTGAAAGAAATACACCACACACAGAAAAAAGACGCCCCCAGTGGTACTGCCATCAGTCTGGCAGAACAGATACTGGCCATGATTGGACGCAAGCGCGAGTGGACCAATGATATGGCTGCCAAAGAACCCCATCACCTGAATATTGTTTCTGAACGAATAGACCCCGCTCCGGGCACCCACCATGTAATATACAGTTCTGCCATTGATGATATTGAAATCATCCATACGGCACACAACAGAACCGGGTTTGCGGGTGGTGCTGTGAAAGCTGCAGCCTATGCCGTTGGGAAGAAAGGTATTTACACGATGAAGCAGGTATTGGGCTTATCTTAGTGTATAAAATAATTTAAACATGCTATCAAAAAAGACGCAATATGCTTTTAAAGCACTTACCTTTATGGCAGAGCAACAGCATTCTGGCCCTTTTTTAATAGCAGAGATAGCAGACAAAAAGAAAATCCCCCTGAAGTTTCTTGAGTCGATTCTGCTTGAATTAAAAAAAGCAGGCATACTGAACAGTAAAAAAGGCAAAGGGGGTGGATATTTTTACAATGCAGCTCCCGATACCATTTCTCTGGCAACCATTATGCGACTGATGGAAGGTCCGATTGCTTTACTGCCCTGCGTTAGTTTGAACTTCTACCAGAAATGTGAAGATTGCAACGAGGAGAAATGCGGCTTGAATAAAATAATGGTTCAGGTAAGAGACAAAACAATTAAAATTTTAGAAAATAAAAAAATTACCGACCTCGTTATTTCTTAAGTTAACCCACAAACAAACAAAAAGAAAAAGTTACTTGTATTGGCCATGTTCTTGCCATTTTTGCAAGCAGATGCACAAAAATTAATTGGTGGTAAAAATATCATCAAATGGAACGTAGGATCTATGGCAGCGAGAAACCTGCATTTTACTTACGAAAGAAGTTTAACAAAAAACATTTCTTTCTCTTTGAGCTACCGTACCATGAGCAAGGGTGCTCTTCCTTTTAAAGATCAGTTTAAAGAAGCCATCAACAGCAATGATATTAATCTGGATAAT
>CALEST010000050.1 GCA_937907555.1 uncultured Sediminibacterium sp. | reverse complement strand
GCTTGTGCTAAACTCTTGTCGTAAATGTGTTGAAAAAACATATGGTTTCGTTTTTAAGTTTTTAATTTATAGTGCAAATATCAATTGTGAAAAAT
The DNA here is from genome assembly GCA_937907555.1 of uncultured Sediminibacterium sp. Classification (GTDB taxonomy): domain Bacteria; phylum Bacteroidota; class Bacteroidia; order Chitinophagales; family Chitinophagaceae; genus Sediminibacterium. The sequence goes on along the minus strand of CALEST010000050.1, from coordinate 5,187 downwards.
TCGCGTTTGGTAACTTTTGTTGCATTAGTGCCCACCGCCTGCAGGGAACAATAATTCTTTAATTATGATGTAAATACCCATGATTAAAACAAACCAGCCAAATGCGGTTTTTAGTTTTTCACCAGGGATTTTTTTTGATAAAAAGATTCCAGCGAAAATACCCACCACAGCAAACCCTGTAAAGGTTAACAGTAAAGTCCAGTCAATTACTTCACTTCCCTGCAAATCGCCAGTAAATCCTATCAAAGATTTGGCCGCAATGATGAATAAAGAAGTTCCTACTGCCAGCTTCATTGGCATTTTTGCCAGTATCACCAATGCAGGAATAATTAAGAATCCTCCCCCTGCTCCTACCAAACCTGTTAAGACCCCTACCAATGATCCTTCTAATAAAATCATTGGATAATTGTATTGCATTGGCAAATTTTCATCAGTCGCTTGTTTCTTACCGGGCTTTATCATACTTACAGAAGCCAGTATCATTACTACAGCAAAAAGCAACATAAGGGCAATAGGCTTGGTAATTACAATAGAACCAATATTAGCCACTTCTTTCGGAATCAAAGGAACCAGCCAAAGACGGGTAGCATATACTGCTACTATTGATGGAATACCAAAAATGAGTACGGTTTTAAAATCAACTCTTTTTTGAGTAGCACTCTGGATTCCACCCACTAGTGCCGTTGAACCTACAATAAATAAGGAATAAGCAGTAGCCAGAACAGGATCTACCCCCATAATATATACCAAAATAGGTACTGTTAAAATTGAGCCCCCGCTTCCGATTAGTCCCAGTGAAATGCCTACTAAAGCTGCCAATAAATAACCTAGTATGATCATTGAATATATTTTAGAATACAAAAATGGAGAATGAAAAAGGTAAAGATGGTTACAAAAGTTACAAAATGGCAACTATATAAAAACAAAAAGGGCTGTCAGATGACAACCCTTTAAGAGGTCCCGAGCGGATTCGAACCGCTGTAGAAGCTTTTGCAGAGCTCTGCCTAGCCACTCGGCCACAGGACCTTGTTTGGGGATGCAAAAATAGCGGAAAGAAAGGAATTTTAAAATTCTAAATAAGAAATCCCGAATTTTACTGTCTAATCTAATTTTTATGCTCAGAATTGCTGAAAGTGAATTGATCATTAACGACAGAGGTGCGGTTTATCATTTAAATGTGAAGCCAGAAGAGCTGGCCAATACAATTATTACCGTTGGTGATCCGGGAAGAGTAGCCGAAGTAAGCAAACATTTTGACAAAATTGAGGGCAAGTATGAGCACAGAGAATTCATAACCCATACCGGAACCATTGGCAAGAAAAGACTTTCCGTTGTTTCAACCGGAATTGGCCCGGACAATATTGATATTGTTTTCAACGAACTGGACGCTTTGGCCAATATTGATTTTAGCACCAGAACAATCAAGCCATCATTAAGCAAACTGACCATTGTTAGAATGGGGACTTCAGGTGCTTTGCAGGCTGATATTCCGGTTGATAGCTTTGTAGCCAGCACACATGGGCTTGGAGTAGATAATCTGCTTCATTTCTACAAGCAGCAGAATAATGAAGAAGAACTACAGATTTTAAATGCATTTGAAACCCACACACAATTGGGCAGTAATGGCGTAAAGCCTTATATGGCTTCTGCTTCAGCCAGTGTTCTAAAGGAATTCGTGGAAGGGTTTTATCACGGCATCACCGTTACCTGTCCCGGATTTTATGGTCCACAGGGAAGAATTTTACGCTTACCATTGCAATTTCCCAACCTGATTCCACAATTAACCAGTTTTAGTTACGGGAATCACCGCATCACCAATTTTGAGATGGAAACCAGTGCTATGTATGGATTAGGAAAATTACTTAATCATAACTGCCTAAGCCTTAGTGTTATAGTAGCCAATCGCGTTCAACATAGTTTCAGTAAAGACGGAGGGAAAGCAGTGGAATCCCTAATCGTAAAAAGCCTGGAAATATTGTCTAAAATGCAATAAATATTTTTTCAGGCCATTTTTAGATAGTAAATTTGATTAATGTCTGAAAATACAAAGCAGGAAATATCCATTTATCAGCATTCCATTCTGGCTGCCAAGGAAGTATATCAGCTTACCTGCAAACTTCCCGTACAACAACGTTTTGTATTATCCGCTCAACTAAGAAAGACTATCATCATTGTTTGCAATCGCGTTTCAGCTATTGCAGATGCGCAGACAAAACCATCACTTAAGTGGCAGTCTGCTCATTTTATCAAGAGTTACGCCGAATTGATTACGCAAATGAAAATGTCTATCAGATTAGGACATTTTAATGAAGCTGATTTAGCAGAACTCAGCAAATTCATGGACCAGATTTTGGCTATCTGTGAATTGAATATACAGACAGGTCATCGCAATTAAACGCTGATACTTCCCCATTTCAACCTAAATTGCAACATGCATTTAGAGTTCTACAAATACCAGGGAACGGGTAATGACTTTGTTATACTCGATAACAGAAATAATCATATTCAACTCAATCAGAAAGAAATAGCTTTTTTATGCCATAGAAGATTTGGCATTGGGGCAGATGGATTAATGCTGCTGAATAACAAGGACGGCTACGATTTTGAAATGAAATATTACAATGCGGATGGTGCCGAAGGCAGTATGTGCGGTAATGGCGGAAGATGCCTGACCCAATTTGCCCATGATATGGGAATTATAAAGGAAAAATATAGATTCATTGCCTCAGATGGCTTACACGAAGCGGTTCTAATGGAGAATGGCTGGGTTAAATTAAAAATGATTGATGTTAACAGCATCACTCAGCTGCCTGCAGCTTGCACCATCAATACCGGATCCCCTCATTATGTGCAAGAAGTAAATAATCTGGAAGAATTTGACGTAGTAGCTGAGGGAAAAAAAGTCAGATACAATAAGGAGTACAATGAAAAAGGGATCAACGTAAACTTTATTGAAAAACTAAAGGAAGGTACACTCTACGTCAGAACCTATGAACGTGGGGTTGAAGATGAAACCTACAGTTGCGGCACAGGTGTTACAGCCGCTGCTCTAACGGTGTCTTTGGGAAATGACGATCTTCAACAAACCATAAAAATCAAAACCAAAGGTGGGAATCTTGCAGTTGAATTTGAGAAAAAGGGAAAGGAAAATTATCAGAATATATGGTTATGTGGGCCAGCGGAACTGGTATTCAAGGGAACAATTGATTTAAACGGTACTCCTAAAGTGTAATAAAATGATTCAATACTTTAAAAATATTGACGGTCAGACCATTGAGATTCAAAAAGCCGATCAGGGGGTCTGGGTAAATCTGGTACCGCCATTTAAAGAAGAAGAGTTTGTAGAATTAAGTGAAGAACTGGAAATTCCCATTGAATTTTTAAGAGATTCCCTGGATATTGATGAACGCCCCCGTTTTGAAATGGAGGACAATGTTAAAATCATTATCATCAAAACGCCAACTGAGAATAACTCCTTTAATGATTCCGATGCATTTTATATTACCATACCTATCTGTATCATTCTTACACATAACCAAATTATCACTGTTAACTCTTTTGATAATGGTGCCATCAAAAAATTCCTGAATACTTTTCAGAAAAGACATCCGGACAAGAGAAATATGATGGTATTGAAAGTATTTGAAAAAGTAGTACAGACTTTTCTGGATTATCTGAAAGAAATCAATCACAACAGAAATCAGTACGAGCAAAGCTTATACGATAGCAATAGTAATGTAGACTTGTTAAAACTAATGCGTGTACAGAAAAGCCTGGTTTATTTTGTAACCGCTTTAAGAAGCAATGAAATGCTGATGATGAAACTGGAAAGAACCAATTTCCTTGGCTTAAATGAAGACGAAAGAGAATTTCTGCAGGATTTAATTGTAGATACAAGTCAGGCACTTGAAATGGCAAATATTTATACCAATATCCTAAGCAGCACGATGGACGCATTTGCCAGTATCATCAGCAACAATCTGAACAATGTAATGAAGCGATTAACTTCCATTACCATTATTCTATCGTTGCCCATTTTGGTAACCAGTATTTATGGCATGAACGTAGATATTCCTTACCAGCATTCTAATCATGCATTCTATATTCCTGTTATTATTTCTCTCTGTGTTTCCATCATCATCGGAGGATATTTTTATAAGAAAAAATGGTTTTAAAAAATGCCTCTTTTTAATTTACGTGTTTACGGAATTCTAATTGATCAATACCAGCGCTTACTGGTAACCGATGAATTTATCAGAGGGGCTTATATTACCAAACTCCCTGGTGGCGGATTGGAATTCGGAGAAGGAACCAGAGACTGTTTACAGCGAGAGTTCAGAGAAGAGACGGGAATGGAAGTTAGTATCGGCGAGCATTTTTACACTACTGATTTTTTTCAGATTTCCGCATTTAACCAGAAGGATCAGATTATATCTATTTATTATCGCGTGCACGCAGCCAATACAGCCTTGTTGCCTACCACTGATATTCCTTTTTCATTTCAGCCAGAGCAGATAAAAGACCCCAATGGTGAGGCAGAAGTATTCAGATGGATTCCGCTGGATACTTTATCAGAAAAGGACATGACACTGCCGATTGATAAAGTAGTAGTAAAACTATTAAAAGAAAATGCCTAAGCCAGGTTTACCCGTGAGTTGAATTTTTCCATTATTGTATGCTATTCCCTTTGCATTGGACTCAGTAAGTAACAAGGGACCATCCATATCCACATAATCCAGCTGTGGCAAGAAATGAGCAATGGCTGCTGAACCAATCACAGATTCATTCATACTACCCATCATTACTTTCATACCCAGTGCTCTTGCTTCCTTTATCATTCTCCTAGCCGGAGTTATACCACTGCACTTGGTTAATTTAATATTGATTCCGTGAAAATAACCTGCACACCTGGCTACATCTTTTTCATTAACACAGGATTCATCAGCAATCAGTGGAAGTGATGAAGTTGCATATAGCTGTTGCATTCCTTCCCAGTTTTCTTTTGCCAATGGTTGCTCAACTAGTTCCACGCCTAATTCTGCCAATTCAGGAATCAGCCTAATTGCATCCTCAGTAGTCCAGCCAGCATTGGCATCCACCCTGAAAACAGCATCAGTTTTTTCTCTTAGCGCTTTTATGATCCCTATATCATCAGGCGTACCCAGTTTAATTTTATAAATCGGCCAG
>CALEST010000049.1 GCA_937907555.1 uncultured Sediminibacterium sp. | reverse complement strand
TTTTGAATAAAGAACAGAACTACTGAGGCAAAGTCACTGTAAATGAAGTTCCCTTACCTTTTTCAGAACGAATGTCCAATGTTCCATGTAATTCATCAATCAATCTTTTCACAAGGGATAAACCAAAGCCATATCCTTTTTCTCCTGTAGTACCACTGGAAGAAGTTTTTACTCCTTTTAAAATGGCATCTATTTCTTCATTGTTTAAACCTACTCCACTGTCAGCCACTACAATTTCAAGGGACTGACCAGATCCTGTAATAGAGTGGATATTCAAATCCACTTTAATGAATCCATTCTGGTCAGTAAACTTAATGGCATTGGTAATCAGATTACCTGCAATCTGTAATAATTTATTCTTGGGAATTGGTTTTTCCTCCTGCCCTACCTTGATATGAAAGCTTAAATTGATTTGCTTATTGGCAGCCTGAGGTGTATATAATTTTTGCAGTTTTTCCTTAAAAGCGTTCAAAGTAAATTCATCAGCTCTTGCTACTCCTTTTGCTTGCTGATCTTCCGCATTTAAAATTTCGGTTGCCAGATCCAGCAGTGAATTTCCAGCACGCTGAATAAGCTTCATGATTTCCAGAATATCATCCAGTTTTTGTGATTGTCCATGCTCCGTAACCATTTGAGCCAAGCCAATAATACCAGACAATGGACCTCTGATATCGTGAGCTACTTTCTTATTGTTCTCATTTACCTCAACCACTTTAGACTTCAGGTTCTGAATATACTTGATAGTAGTCAGGCGGTTCACTACTTCTTTGGCAACTATTTTCAGTAACTCAACTTTCTCAGGACTCAGCGTTTTTGCAGCAGAATCCAACACACATAATGCTCCTAAATTCAGACCATCCTGGGTTGCCAATGGAATACCAAAATAATATTCCAGATTAGGATTATCTACCACATAAAATTTATCCTTGAACCTTTCGTCAGAAGAAAGACTTTTTACTTCAAACTGATCATCCTGCATAATTGCATACTGACAAACAGAATCCTCTCTTTTCATCTGATCTATGGGCAAACCAAAATTGGCAACTGTCCATTGTGTGTAGGTATCAATTAAATTAACAAGGGAAATTTGGGTGCCAGCAATTTTTGCAGCCAGTTCAACCAGGTCTTTTAACAAATCAGAAGTATCTGAATAATCAATATCGAATTCAGTTAAAGCCCAGACACGTTCGTCTTCATTATGTGGGATAGGAGCCTGCATATACAATAAAATAATTTATTGCAAAAATACGTCATGGCCACTAGGAATCTGTAGTGATAGTTCTATATTAACAGGCTTTAAGGTCTTATTAACCGATTTAACAGAAAACTTACGGTTTTGTGACAATATTCGGCCATTAGGACCGCTTACGATAACTGATTACCGCCCATGCATTAATGATAAAAGCATACAAAAGCATAATTCCAATTTGTGGTGCAATATCCCAAAGCGTACTCCCCTTTAAAACCACCATTCGCATTACTTCAATAAAATAGGAAATGGGATTGAATTTGGTAAACCAGATAGCCCATTCCGGCATGCTATCAATACTGGTATACAGCCCCCCCATCAATACAAAGATCATCATGAGAAAAAAGGTAACTAACATTGCTTGCTGCTGGTTTTCAGAATACGTTGAAATTAAAAGGCCAATTCCCAGAATCACCAACAGATAAACGGCTGCAAACAGGTACAAAGTAAAATAAGAACCAATCGGAATGATTCCATACACGAGCCAGGCAACTACAAATCCCACACTAATCACAACCAGACCAATCATCCAGAAAGGCAATAATTTGCCAAGAATAAAATGAGATTTTTTAACCGGAGTTACATTAATTTGTTCAATGGTACCCATTTCTTTTTCTCGTACAATATTAATGGAAGAGAGATTCATCCCCACTATTGTAATTAATAATACAAGAATACCCGGCACCATGAATCGCTTATAATTCATTTTAGGATTGTACCAGTTACTGGACTGAATTTGTATCTGCGGGAATTCATTGAATTTCCCGGGAACAAGTGTTTTGAGTCTGAAATTCTGATTGAACGACTGGACAATTGTATTTAAATAAGCCGATCCTAAATTACCTTTCACCCCGTTGATAGCATTCACAGACAGCGACAAATGTGCTTCTTTCTCCTCAACCAGACCTTTTTCAAAATTGTCTGGAATCTCTAAAATTAAATCGGCCTGATCAGTTTCAACCGCACGAATGGCTTCATTACGATTATCGGGATACAAAACCAGTTTAAAATAATTGGAAGCAGTGATTTGTTGTACCAATTGGTTTGACAGGGTACTGCGGTCCCTGTTCAGAATGGCGATATTAATGTTCTTGATTTCATAATCTGCTGCCATAGGCAACATAATCAGTTGAATTATCGGAAGAATAAAAATCGTTTTCAGAATAGCCGGATTTCTAAATATCTGCCTGAACTCTTTTTCTAATATGAAACGCAATGGACTCATGCCAATCTGATTTTAAATTTTTTTATTGCAAGACCAAAAAAGAAAAGCATCATACCTGTTAAAACAGCTGTCTCTCTCCAAATCAGCGACAGTCCAACTCCTTTAATCATTACCGATTTCACAATGATAAAAAACCATTTAGCAGGAATAATATTTGAGACAATCCGGAGGGGCAGTGGCATATTTTCGATAGGGAAAATAAATCCACTGAACATAACGGTGGGCAAAAACATCACGATTAATGAAATAAACATGGCGGATTGCTGAGAATCGGTTGCGGAAGAAATTAATAAACCCAATCCCAAGGAAACCAAAATAAACAGAATACTCTCTGCATACAAGAGTAATAAACTACCATTGATAGGTACTTCCAGCACAAAATAACTCAACAATAAAATGGTTGTGATATTAATAATAGACAAAAGCAGATATGGTACAGCCTTGGCTATGATAATTCTAATGGGATTCATGGGTGAGACCAAGAGAATTTCCATATTCCCCATTTCCTTTTCCTTCACAACCGTTAGTGCCGTCATCATGGTACAAACCAATAACAATACCATCGCCATAACCCCTGGAACAAAATTATATGCTCCTTTTAACTGCGGATTATATAACATTCGGGTATCAAGCTGAATTGAATACGGGATGATGTGATTGGGATTCACTTCCTTTTGAAAGTCCTGAACAATTGCGGACAAATAATTCGTTAATGTTGTAGCCACATTGGGATCAGACGCATCAGCTATAATTTGCAAATCACCATTATTCTGCTGAAAAAAGCCAGTTTCAAAGTCAGGTGGAATAACGAGAGCGATTTTAATTTTTCCTTTTTTAAATAAGGCATCTACCATTTGCGAATTAGCTGACTGGGCATACAATTCAAAATAACGACTGGCTTCTATCCTATCCGTAAGCCTATTAGCCAAAACACCGGAAGATTGATTAACAATTGCAATATGACTATTCTTGACCTCATTGGTTAGGGCAAATCCGAAAATAATGATCTGAACCATGGGCATGCCCAATAGAATCAACAATGTTTTTCTATCCCGAAAAATATGGTAAAACTCTTTTACTATAAACTGATAAAACTGTTTCATATTATTCGCTTCGTTTTGCTTTTCTGGCCAATTGAATAAATACTTCATCCATTGATTCAGCCAAAAATTTTTGTTTCAAGCGGGAAGGTGTATCCATCGCTTCAATTTTACCATCTACCATGATGGAAACCCTATTACAATATTCAGCTTCATCCATATAGTGTGTGGTTACAAAGACGGTGATTCCTTTATCGGCTGCTTCATAAATTAAATTCCAGAACTCTCTTCTGGTAATTGGATCAACCCCACCAGTAGGCTCATCCAAAAAAACAATTTGCGGATCGTGAAAAATGGCAACTGAAAAAGCCAGCTTTTGTTTCCATCCCAGTGGCAACTGACCTACCAAAACATTGGCCTCTTTTTCCAGATTGAGCTGATGCAATAAATGTTGTGTTTTTTCAGCAATCTGTTTGGGTTGTATGCCATAAATACCTGCATAAAATCGAATATTCTCCTTTACCGTTAAATCCTCATACAGAGAAAACTTCTGACTCATATATCCGATACTGCGCTTAATGGATTCATTTTGCGTATAAACATCATAGCCTGCCACTTTTGCAATCCCTGAAGTTGGCAACGATAACCCACAAAGCATTTTCATGGCGGTTGTTTTGCCAGCACCA
>CALEST010000048.1 GCA_937907555.1 uncultured Sediminibacterium sp. | reverse complement strand
ATATATCTTACAGCAGGATCTGCATCCGGCAAATAGGATTTGCCCATGGTAATATATCTTAGCTCGTCATTGCAATGACTTTGCATACTGCTGGCAATTATACCAGCATCGGTATCGCTTCCTTCCACTGCTTCTATAATCGTAGCTCCAGCTCCATCGCTGAATATCATGCTATCTCTGTCGTAATGATCAATAACCCTACTCAGGGTTTCCGTACCAATTACCAGACAACGTTTAGCCAACCCTGCTTTTATAAAAGCATCTGCCTGTGTAACTCCTAAAATCCATCCCGGACAACCGAATAAAACATCATATGCAACACAATTGGGATTTACAATTCCCAGCGCATGTTTAATATGTGAAGCCAGCGATGGAACAGCATCGGACTGTATGGTATTTTTAATTACGTTTCCGAAATTATGTGCAACTATAATCTGGTCAATGGTTTCATGATCTATGCCTGCATCTTCAATGGCATGTTTAGCTGCAATAGCACCCATATCGCATGCAGTAAATTCATTGCCTGCATAACGTCTTTCTTCTATGCCGGTAATGTCTTTGAATTTCTCTACAATTTCAGTTGAGGGAGTTGGAATTTTCACATGATCTTCTCCGTAAAAATCCTGGTTGGCAAAATCTTTATTGGTTTTAATATGCGGTGGAATATAACTTCCTGTTCCAGTAATTACCGTTCTGATTCCCATTGATTTTTTGTTTATTACTCCTTCAAATGTAATCATAAATAAAAAGGGATGGCAAGCCATCCCCTTATAATTTTTAATAAGCTAACAAGCGTTTATAAGTATTGATCTCCCTTATTGCGTTTTACTTCTGCAACATATTCTTTAATGGCTTGTTCTTTTTCTTTTTTGCAAATCATTAATACATCAGGAGTGTCTACTACTATAAAATCGTCAAGCCCCTGCAGCAATAATAATTTTTCTTTTGGTGCAGAAACCATACACTTAGTGGCATCAATGATGATTACATTTTCTGAAGCTACCGCATTGCCCAAATAGTCTTTTTCAAGATTGTCATAAGCACTGTTCCAGGTACCTAAATCGCTCCATCCAAAAGAAGAAGGAATTACATAAACATTGTCTGCTTTTTCCATTATGGCAAAGTCAATAGATACATTGGTGCATAATGGATAAATACGGTTAATGGCTTCTTTTTCTGAAGGAGTATTGAAATGTGCTTTTTCAGCATCAAACAATTCATACATTTCAGGTTGAAACTTTTCAAAAGCCTTCATTACATTTTTTACCTGCCATACAAATATGCCCGCATTCCATAAAAAGTCTCCACTGGCTAGAAAAGTTTTAGCCAATTCAAGATTGGGTTTTTCTGTGAAAGTCTTCACTTTATAAATGCCATCTGCCACTTGCATAGGTTCATGCTGAATGTAGCCATATCCGGTATTTGGGTGAGTTGGTTTTATTCCCAGTGTTACCAGGGAATTGATATGAGAAACAAAATCCAATGCCTGTAAAGTGATTTTTCTGAAATTTTCATTGTCAAGGATCATGTGATCGCTTGGTGCAACAATCAGAGATGCTTCAGGATCTTTCTGCAATAGTTTATATGAAATATAAGCTACACAAGGTGCTGTATTTTTTCTGCTGGGTTCAGCCAGAATATTTTCTGCATTTAATTCAGGCAGTTGTTCCTGTACGATAGATACATATTCTTCCGAAGTAACGATGTAAATATTATCGTTCGGAATGAATGCTGCATATCGCTCATAAGTCCAGCGTATCAGTGATTTTCCAGTATTTAATATATCCAGAAACTGCTTGGGATAACTTGTTCTGCTCTGTGGCCAGAAACGACTTCCAATCCCTCCTGCCATGATGGCAACATAATGGTGTTGATTCATTTGATTGACTTTAATTGCTGCAATACAAACGATTTCAGATTAAACTTATTGCTCAGATTATACAATTCCCTCCCTAATTAAATCATGCAGATGAATGATACCCATATACTTACCGTTTTCAGCTACTACTAACTGACTGATGTCTTTTTTTCGGATCAGATCCAGGGCTTCAACAGCCATTGCCTGAGGCGAAATGGTTACAGGGTCGGGAGACAAAATATTGCTAGCACAAATGGCAGAAATATCACTGGTTTTCTCGAGCATTCGTCTTAAATCTCCATCGGTAATGATGCCTATCAGTGAATTATTCTCATCAACCACTGCAGTTACCCCAAGCCGATTTTGTGTAATTTCTACAATTACTTCTTTTAAACTGGCGCTTGGTAACACTGCTGGTTTTTGATTGTTCTCTGACAAATCCTCTACTCTCAGATATAAACGTTTACCCAGATTTCCTCCGGGATGGAACCTGGCAAAGTCCCGGTTATTGAATTGGTTCAATTCCATGAGGCAAACAGCCAGCACATCCCCCATAACCATCTGTGCAGTTGTACTGCTGGTTGGTGCCAGGTTATTGGGGCAGGCTTCCCGCTCTACCGTAGTATTAATGACTAGATTGGCTTTTTGGGCAAGGTAACTGTCCATATTTCCAACCATACCAATCAATAAATTGCCAAAATTATTAATAAGGGGGATCAAAACTTTTATTTCAGGGCTCTCTCCGCTTTTACTGATCAGCATCACTACATCATCAGGGGTTATCATGCCCAGGTCTCCGTGAATGGCATCGGCAGCATGCATAAACAAAGCGGGGGTACCGGTAGAATTCAATGTAGCCACTATTTTTTGGGCAACAATGGCACTTTTGCCAATCCCACTCACAATCAAACGGCCTTTTGTATGATGGATAGCCTGGATGATTTTTTCAAAATCATCATTGATAAATTCCTTTAGCCCCTGTATGGAAGCCATTTCAATATCAATGGTTTGCCTGGCAATGGTCTGGATATTTGTATTCATGCTTAACAAAGGTAAACTTTAACAGCTTTGCTCGGGTATTGCATCTTGTATTCATTAACTTCGCAACCCTTTTGCAAAATAGCCTGATTTTTAGGCTATTTGTTGAAATAAATAAGGAAAAAAGGCAAAAATTGTTTAACTTTTACAGACACAGATTGTTCTAGTGTAGTAAATAGAAATCCCCCGATGGCAACGACTACAAAAAAAGCGGTAACCAGGAAATCAACAGCCAAAAAGACTGCTGGCGCAAGCCAATATCCCATACATGCAGCTTTAGAGCAATATTTTGGATTTAAAGAATTTAAAGGAACGCAGGAAGCAGCTATCAACAGTCTTTTAGACGGGAAAGATACTTTTGTAATCATGCCAACAGGTGGTGGCAAAAGCCTTTGCTATCAGTTGCCAGCCCTTATGCTGGATGGATGTGCCATTATTGTATCGCCATTAATAGCTTTGATGAAAAACCAGGTGGATCTGGTTAGGGGCTATAGTGAAAACGACGAAGTTGCCCATTTTTTGAATTCTTCCCTGAACAAAAGTCAGATTAAGGCGGTAAAAGACGATCTGAACAGCGGCAAAACCAAATTACTATACGTTGCCCCGGAAACCCTTACCAAACAGGAAAACCTGGAATATTTTAGTGACCTGAATATTTCATTTTTTGCGGTGGATGAAGCACACTGTATTTCAGAATGGGGGCATGATTTCAGACCTGAGTACAGGAGACTCAGGGAAATGATGGACATGATTCATCCTGACAAACCAGTTATTGCACTAACTGCTACTGCTACACCTAAAGTTCAAAGCGATATTGTAAAGAATCTGGGTTTAAGAGAGGCTAATATTTTTATTTCCTCTTTTAACCGCACCAATTTGTTCTATGAAATTCTTCCTAAGGTTCAAAAGGAACAAACGGTAAAAAGCATTGTTAAGTTCATTACACAGCACAAGGGTAAAAGTGGTATTATTTATACACTCAACAGAAAAACCACAGAGGAGCTGGCGGAATTGCTGGTTGCCAATAAAATTAAAGCAGTTGCTTATCACGCAGGGCTGGATCAGAAGTTAAGAGCAGAGCGTCAGGACCAGTTTCTGAATGAAGACGTGCAGGTGATTGTAGCCACTATTGCATTTGGTATGGGTATTGACAAGCCGGATATCCGTTTTGTGATTCACTTTAATATACCCAAATCCATTGAGAACTATTATCAGGAAACGGGCAGAGCGGGTCGGGACGGTCTGGAAGGCATTTGTGTGTTGTATTATTCTCATAAGGACGTATCCAAGCTGGAACACCTGATGCGCGATAAACCTTTAAGTGAAAGGGAAGTGGGTGCTCAGTTAATTGACGAAATGGTAGCTTATTCTGAAAGTGCTGTTTGCAGAAGAAAAATTTTATTGCATTATTTCGGAGAAACTACAGAAACTCAAAACTGCGGACTCTGCGATAACTGCAAGAATCCAAAAGAGAAATTTGAGGCGAAGGAAGAAGTAGTAAAATTGCTAAAAGTGGTGAACGCCCTGGACGGAAGATTTGTTGCCGATTATGTGGTAAATGTTTTAACCGGAAAGCTTACACCACAAATTACCATGTTCCGTCACGATCGATTGCCAGAATTTGGAATTGGAAAAGACAAGGAAACGCATTTATGGAATAGTCTGATCAGACAACTGCTACTAGAAAACTTTTTACTAAAAGACATAGAAGAATATGGGTTGTTGAAAGTGAGCGAAAAGGGGCAGAAATACCTGAAGAAGCCATCTTCATTTAAAATGGTACTCAATAATTTATTTGAAGATGCCAATGCAGATGATGATGAAAACGAATCTGGCTCTCAGTCTGGAGCCGCTGCCGACGAACAGTTATTCACCATGCTGAAAGAGCTAAGACAAAAAGAGGCGAAGAAAAAAAGCTTGCCGCCTTTTGTTATTTTTCTTGAAAGCTCCCTTCAGGATATGGCAACGCTGTATCCAACTACATTGGATGAAATGAGTAAGTGTCAGGGTGTAAGTAAAGGGAAAGCCCTGAAATATGGTAAACCTTTTGTGGAGTTGATTGCCAGTTATGTTGAAGAGAATAATATTGAAAAGCCCGATGATTTCGTCATGCGAAGTGTAGCCAATGCTGCCAGCAATAAAATTTACATTATTCAGAATGTAGATAAAAAAATACCACTTGAAACCATTGCACGCAATAAAGATTTAAAACTCGACCAGTTATTGGAAGAGATGGAAACCATTGCTGCAAGTGGAACCAGACTGAATCTGGATTATGCCATTGATGAATGGCTGGGAGAAGACGAACAGGATGAAATTCTGGAATACTTCAAAAGCTGTGAAACTTCATCGCTGGATGTTGCCCGTGAAGAATTAGCTGAATTTGATTTTAACTGGGAGCAGTTAAAAATCATGAGAATCAAATTCCTGAGTGTCTACGGCAACTGATTTACTTATTAAAATAACTACTGATACGCTGTTTCAGGTTTTCGCGGATATTCAGATAGTATAAATTAATATCGCCTACATGATAGTTTTTGGTTGTATAAAAAATATTTCCAAAAAATCTGGGTTTGTTTGTCCATAAAATATTCCCTTCAATTTTGGCAGAAGCAACGCTGGGGACTATTTTATTAAAATTCAGCAGGATTCCTCCCATGTTTAAGCTGGCATCTGCAACAGCAGATTCTTCATTCCAGGTTAATGGATTGGTAACGATTGCCTTATTTTCTTCTTTTAAAATAATTGAGGGCGTATACCCTGTTTTATATGTGCGCCAACCTACAATACATCCTGTCTGATTGTTGGTTTTACAGGATTGAATATGGGTATATTCTTTCTCTGAAACCGGTATTCCAATTAAATAGGCAGCTATTAACTTTTTTTGCAGTGGCTGATTGTCAAAAAATTCCTTAACTAATCTTTTCCCATGAGTGGTTCCCTGACTATGTGCTGCTATGATAATAGGTTTACCTCCATTGTAATGATTTAAATAATACACAAATGCAGCTTTTATATCCTGATAAGCCAACTCAAAAGCTGCTATTGCAGATACGCTGTCTGCAGCGTTCTTTGGAAAATAAGCCTGTAAATTGGCTTGGCGATACCTTGGTGCAAAAACCTTTCCTGCCTGATTAAATGCACTTGCCTGAAATAAAATGGTACTATAATCTGTTTTGGCGTTGAGCTCATTGTTATTGATGGGTGCACTGTATCCATATGGCAAATCATTATCAGTATAAGTAGTAGGATGAATAAAAAATACATCTACTGTGCTATCTGTTACAGCTTTTGATTTCAAAGGTTCAGGTATACTGTCTGCCGGATCTTTTTTATCCGGATGCGCTGCCCAATAATACAGGTCCGCATAATCAGGTAAATGCTGTGGATCCCTCACTTCATAGGAACGTGCCATTTTTTTATAAGGAGTTCCACATGCGATGCCCAAAACACTTATAACTAAAACCAATAAGGCTAACTTTTTCATAGAATAAAGTTCACTCTTTTTATTGGATTGGTTTACAATACCTGCTATTATTGAATTTCCTGTATTTTCGTATAAACTTTTGTTATGGCCATACCAGTTGTTGATTTAGCACAGTTTACGCATGGAACTCCCGAAGAGAAAGCCGCATTTGTACAGGCATTGGGAAAAGCATATGAAGAAGTTGGATTTGTTGCGGTTAAAAACCATGGGGTTCCAGATCAGTTGATTGCCAATCAGTATGAATATGTACAGCAGTTTTTTTCTCTTCCGCTCGAGAAGAAAAAGCAATATGAAATTCCCGGCTTGGCAGGTCAGCGAGGATATACTTCCTTTGGTAAAGAGCACGCAAAAGGCAGTGAGGCCCCTGATTTAAAAGAATTCTTTCAATATGGTCAAACGGTAGAAGATCGGGATGCCATTCAATCTGAATATCCCGATAACGTACAGGTTTCAGAAATTGCTCCTTTCAATGAAACCTTATACAATGCGTATAGGAATTTTGAAAAAAGCGGAAAAGCCCTCCTGCAGGCGATAGCGTTGTATCTGGGTCTTGACGAACATTATTTTGATGAGCATATCCACAATGGAAATTCCATCTTGCGTTGTATCCATTATCCGCCTATTACATCTGAACCTAAATCAGCTATAAGAGCAGAACAACACGAAGACATCAATCTGATTACGCTATTGGTAGGTGCTTCTGCCGATGGTTTGCAGATTCTGACCAAACAGGGAGAGTGGGTGAATGTTACTTCCTTGCCAGAACAGATTGTGGTGAATGTAGGTGACATGCTTCAGCGACTAACCAATAATAAATTAAGAAGCACAACGCATCGGGTAGTTAATCCGGCCAGAGAACTATGGCATACCAGCAGATTTTCCATGCCATTTTTCCTTCATCCAAGAAGCGAAATGAGCCTTGCCTGCCTGGAAAGTTGTATAGATGAGCAGAACCCCAAAGCATATCCAGACACAACTGCCGGTGAATACCTCGATGAAAGGTTAAGAGAAATTGGACTAAAGAAATAGTCTGCCATTGAACCTGATTCGTCATATCCCCTTTTTAAGAGCTGTGTTTTCGCACAGTATCACTGCATTTGGCGGACCACAGGGTCATCTGGGAATGATGATGAAAACATTTGTACATCAGCGAAAAGATGTAACGGAAGAAGAATTGCTTGATTATAATGGCTTCTGTCAGATGTTGCCAGGAGCTTCTTCCACGCAGGTATTAACTTTAATAGGATATAAGCGGGGAGGTGTTTTACTATCCATTCTTACATTGATCATCTGGATTTTACCGGCAAGTCTCTTGATGTCGAGCCTTTCATTTTTGTTGTATTATTTTGACAAAATTCAAAACCCTGCTACTTTTTTTAGATTCATCCAGCCAATGGCAATTGGATTTATTGCCTATTCTGCATTAAGAACCTATAAAGTGGCAGTGAATAATACAATTACCCGTGTGATTGTTTTGATAGCAGCGATTGCTACTTTTCTGGCTTTTAAAACACCCTGGATTTTTCCGATTCTGATTGTTTGTGCCGGTATTGCCACCAATTTCAGTGATAAAAGAATCCCGCAAAAAGGAAATCCACCTAAACAGGTAAAATGGGGTAATCTCCTGATTTTTTTGGTGCTATTTGGTATAACAGGTTATCTGTCCGAAACAGCCACCAAGCAAAACTGGGAAAACCGCAAAGTATATAACCTGTTCGAAAACAATTATCGTTTTGGCAGTCTGGTTTTTGGAGGCGGGGATGTTTTGATTCCACTGATGTATGAACAATATGTTACACGTCCTCAGAGCAAAAGAATTCTTGAAAACAGGCGAGATGTTCTGAAAATAGACAGGGAAGCATTTTTAACAGGATCAGGAATTGTCAGGGCAATTCCGGGCCCGGTTTTTTCTATTGGTGCTTTCACGGGCGGTATGGTATTGAAGGAAATGGGAACTGAAAAGCAGGTTTTGGGATGCATTATTGGGGTAATCGGAATTTTCCTGCCCAGTGCCCTGTTGGTCTTATTTTTCTTTCCCGTCTGGCATAATTTAAAGAAATATGCAGTGATTTTCAGGTCATTAGAAGGTATTCGGGCATCAGTGGTAGGTATCATGGCCGGATCTGTTTTGTACTTACTGAATGACCATATTTTACCTGAATTGGGTTCACAGCACTGGTCTATTTTTGGGGACTTGGGGATTGTAATTGCCACACTGATGGTACTTCGCTTAAATCGCGTACCCGCTCCGTTTATTGTAATTGGTTGCTTATTACTCGGCGCTATTGCCTGATTTTTTGTATCTTCCTCTGAAGCATATTTTTAATTATGGTAACCATAGCCCTATACAATTTAAAAGGTGGTGTTGGCAAAACTGCAGCTACCATTAATCTGGCCTATCTAAGTGCTAAACAGGGATATAAAACTTTAATATGGGACTTAGACCCGCAGGGATCTTCATCCTTTTATTTGGGGGTTGCATCAACGGTTAAAAATGAATCCAGAAAACTCATCAGCGGTGAAATGGATTTGGCAGATGCCATTCAGGTTTCTGCCTATGAAAACCTGGATATTATTCCTTCCGATATATCGGCCCGAAATGCGGATATTTTATTGAACGATATGAAGCAAAGCAAAAAGAAAATTGCTTCCTTGCTGTCATCAGTAAAAAAATCATACGATATTGTTTTTTTAGATTGTCCTCCCGGAATTTCTATTTTACATGATGCCGTATTTACCGGGGCTGATTGGATATTCATGCCAAATATTCCAACTACTTTGTCTATCCGCTCTTTTGAGTCTGTGCTGCAATATTTTAAGGAGAATGATTTTGATACATCAAAACTCAAATGCTTTTTTAGTATGGTAGATCATCGGAAGAACCTGCATCACGAAGTCATCAATGAATTTTATAAAGACAAGCTATTCTTTAAAAGTTATATCCCCTATTTAAGTGATGTAGAAAAAATGGGTGTGAATCAGGCTCCGCTGGAAATCTTTGCAGCCAGTAGTTTTGCCGCACAGTGTTATAACAATTTATGGAAAGAAATTAAAAAGACCTGTATAGAATAATATATGAAAAGAGAACTTAGTTCCTGGTATAGTCCTGCTTTAAATAAAGAAATGCCAATTGCTGCTTATGGTCATTATGGCTTTGCCATTTTGCTGATTCCAACAGCCGCAGCAGATTATCTGGAATACGAAAGATTCCAGTTGATTGATGCCATTGCACCCATGATTGAATCCGGAAAATGCAGGGTATTCAGCATCGATAGCATGAACAAGGAAAGCTGGATGAATAATCAGATGCTTCCTGAACACAAAGCAATCCGTCATAACCAGTTTAATGAATATGTTTTTAACGAAGTGATTCCTTTTATTCGAAACAGCACCAGCAATGAAACAATGATTTATACCTGTGGTGCATCTTTCGGGGCATTACATGCCATGAATCTTTTTTTGAAAAGACCGGATATTCTGAACGGAGCCATCAGCATGAGCGGCGTGTATAATCTAACAGAATATACCAAAGGTTTCTGGGACGATCAGGTCTTCTATAATAGCCCCGAACATTATATTCCCAGCTTACAAGACGATTGGTATCTGAGCAAAATAAAAGCCAGTCACCATATTCACATTTATACAGGTAGCGGAAATTTTGAAGATCCGGAAGCATCCAAACGATTTGCCGGCATTTTATACAATAAAGGAATATGGTATGACCTGGATGTATGGGGACCAGATATTCACCACGATTGGCCTACCTGGAGATCTATGCTTCCCTATATTTTGGATAAGAAGTTTTAAACTGTAAAAAACTCGTTAATTCCCTGAGAACCTATGGTACTCTGCCAATGCTGAACTAATATTACACATTAATCGAAGGCAATTGAGGTATTATTCCGGAATATCGGGTTTCATATTACTACTGCTTATTTCCTTTACTGCTGATGTACAGGCCCAGTACACAACAGTGAGTGGAAATGTGTATGATATTTCGGCCAGAAGACCTTTGGAAGCAGTTGCAGTGCAAAGTACTTCCGGAAGAGGAACCATTACCGATTCTACAGGTTATTATAATTTAACGGTATTAAAAACAGATTCAATTTGGTTTTCACTGATTGGAAAATCTACCAT
>CALEST010000047.1 GCA_937907555.1 uncultured Sediminibacterium sp. | reverse complement strand
ACAAATCACTCTGCTCGGTTTTGGTAGGCAAGCCGGTAGAAGGACCCCCTCTTTGAATGTTCACAATCACCAACGGAATCTCCAGCATCACGGCCAATCCCATGGCTTCTGTTTTCAACGCCATACCCGGACCTGATGTAGTGGTTACGCCGATGGAACCACCGTAACTCGCACCAATCGCGGCCGTAATCCCCGCAATCTCATCTTCCGCCTGAAAAGTTCTAACACCAAAACTTTTGTATTTACTTAAATCGTGTAGAATATCAGAAGCAGGGGTAATTGGGTATGTTCCTAAGAACAAAGGTAGTCCTGCTTTTTCGCCAGCTGCAATCAACCCCATGGCCAATGCCTGATTCCCCATAATGCTGCGATACAAACCAGCAGGCATTTTAGCTTTTTCAACAGTATAACGGGTAGTAAAAGTTTCTGTAGTGTCACCGTAATTGTATCCGGCTTGTAATACTTTGATATTACTCTGCAGAATACTCTCTTTCTTACCGAATTTCTCTTGCAAGAAATCGATGGTGTTGTCTAATTTTCTATTGTACATCCAATAGATATAACCCAGCACAAACATATTCTTTGCGCGGTCTCTTTCCTTGGTACCTAAGTCGGTAAATTCTTTCAGGGCTTCGCGAGTAAGTTTGGTAACATCAATCTTGATTACTTCAAACCCGTCCAAACTTCCGTCTTCCAGTGGATTTACTCCCTCCGGATAATTGGCCAAACGCAAATTCTTGGCATCAAAACCATCAATGTTCACGATGATTTTACCACCCTTCTTAATTGCTTTCAGATTCACTTTCAGCGCAGCTGCATTCATGGCCACCAACACATCGGCAATATCACCAGGAGTATATACTTTGTCCGAAGAAAAATGCAACTGAAATCCACTCACACCAGGAACGGTTCCGATCGGGGCCCTGATTTCTGCCGGAAAGTCCGGAAAAGTGGCCAAATCAATCCCTAGTAAAGCGGTATTATTGGTAAACTGTTGACCCGTTAATTGCATCCCATCTCCACTATCTCCTGCAAACTTGATTACTACACTCTGTAAAACGGTTTCGTTATTGTTCATCTGCGCTGATTAAAGTGGCAAAGTTACCATTTTTGGGGGGCATCCAAACTGTCCTTTCGGCATCTTTTGTGCAATTATTGCCATTTTCGTAAACAAAACGGGGTTTATAACTTGTTAAAGCGCAGCCAAGACCCATTGGAATGAAATTTGTTTATAGTAGATTTGAAACTGAAAAAATTTCACTATGGCAATTTTTAAATCGGGTAACCCTACCCTTACAGAGAAAATGTTTGATAAGAGCCACGAAATGGCGGCCAACAATATGGGCACCATGACCGTAAGAGGCGCTATCAACAAGTTTGGATTCATGATGCTGATGTTGATTGCAGGGGCAGCGTATAACTGGAACCTTTACGAACAATTGAAGCAGGATACCATGACCACTTTAATGTGGGTAGGTATCATCGGAGGATTAATCTCCGCATTGGCTATTAGTTTTAAACCCAACTGGGCACCAGTACTGGCGCCACTATATGCACTATTAGAAGGTTTATTCATTGGTGCCATTTCAGCCATTATGAACGCAGCATTTGCAGATTCTTACCCAGGTTTGATTATGCAGGCAGTCGGCCTAACTTTTGGTGTAGCCCTTGCTATGTTCCTATTGTATAATTTCAGGGTGATCAAAGCCACCGAGCGCTTTAAATCCATTGTATTTACAGCCACGCTGGGTATCGGTATTTTTTACCTGATCACCATGGTATTGCGCATGTTTGGCGTAAACGTGAGCTTTATGTACGACAGCAGCTTGTTAAGCATTGGTATCAGCTTATTTGTGGTTGGTATTGCAGCATTGAACCTGATCATGGACTTTGATATGATTGAGCAGGGTGCAGAAAGAGGTGCTCCTAAATTCATGGAATGGTACGGTGCTTTCGGACTAATGGTAACCATTGTATGGTTGTACATTGAAATGCTTAAATTATTGAGCAAATTGAGCAGCAGAGACTAATTATTTGATACAGAAATATTGATTAGCCCCGAAGATTTTCGGGGCTTTTTCATTCTGGAAGCTCCACAAATAGGGTTAACTTTATAGCCTAATAATGACTATACGCCATGGATTTTAATCGCGACGCATACAGCAACGAAGAACTGATTCATCTCTACCGCAATTTGTTATTGCCCCGCATGATTGAAGAGAAAATGCTGGTACTCCTGCGTCAGGGAAAAATCAGTAAATGGTTTAGTGGGATCGGGCAGGAAGCCATTGCAGTAGGTACTACACTGGCAATGGCCAAGGATGAATGGATCATGCCCCTGCACAGAAACCTGGGGGTATTCACTTCCCGTCAAATGCCTTTGAATAAATTATTCAGACAATGGCAAGGCAATAAAGATGGGTATAGTAAAGGGAGGGAGCGAAGCTTTCACTTCGGCGCCAAACCCTATCATATCTGCGGAATGATTTCACACTTAGGACCGCAGCTGGCCATCGCCGATGGCGTTGCATTGGCCTATACCCTTAAGAACGAAGCAAAAGCATCCGTTGCTTTTTCCGGAGACGGAGGAACCAGTGAGGGGGATTTTCATGAAGCCCTGAATGTAGCCGCAGTCTGGAACTTGCCTGTGATTTTCATCATTGAAAACAATGGGTATGGATTAAGCACGCCTGTTAACGAGCAGTACAAATGTGAGCAACTGGTAGACAAAGCCAAGGGATATGGAATGGAAGGCATTCGCATTGATGGCAATAATATTTTAACAGTATACAATACCATCAAAGGAGTTAGGGAATACTGTATTAAAAACAGAAAACCTTATTTCATTGAGTGTATGACATTCAGAATGCGCGGGCACGAAGAAGCCAGCGGCACCAAGTATGTTCCCAAAGAATTATTTGAAGAATGGGGACACAAGGATCCGGTAAAAAAGTATGAGCAGTTTCTGATTCAATCGCAGGTGCTCACCGAAATGGGCGTAGCGGATATCAGAAACGAATTCAGGCAATACATAGAAACCGAATTGGCAGATGCATTCACTGCTGCTGAAATGGTAGTGGATACAGAAGAAGAAGTTGCCGATGTATTTGCACCTGTTCCGGTTTCATCAGATCGTGTTGTATTGGATAGCGTTGCTGAAACACCCATAGAAAATACCCGCGAAGCCCGATTGGTAGACGCCATATCCGAAGGCTTAAGCATGAGCATGGAGAAACACCCCAATCTGGTATTAATGGGTCAGGACATTGCAGAGTATGGAGGTGCATTTAAAATTACCGAAGGCTTTGTAGAAAAATTTGGGAAGAACAGAGTGCGCAATACGCCGCTATGTGAAAGCGCCATAGTAGGATCTTGTTTAGGAATGAGTCTGGAGGGATTTAAAACCGTAATGGAAATGCAGTTCGCGGATTTCGTTACGGTGGGCTTTAATCAAATCGTAAATAACCTGGCAAAGATTCATTACCGCTGGGGACAAAATGCAGATGTGGTAGTTCGCATGCCAACCGGTGGCGGTGTAGGTGCAGGCCCCTTTCATTCGCAAAGCAATGAAGCCTGGTTTACGCATGTGCCCGGACTAAAAGTAGTGTACCCTTCCAATCCTCACGATGCCAAAGGTCTGCTAATTGCTTCTATCAATGATCCTAATCCTGTATTGTTCTTTGAACACAAAGCTTTATACAGAAGCATCAGTGGCAAATTACCTCAGGCTTATTATGAAGTAGAGATTGGCAAAGCCATCACTGTGAAAGAAGGCGACGATATCAGCATCATTACCTATGGTGCAGGCGTGCATTGGGCAATGGAATACCAGGAAGCTCATCCGGAAATTTCCATTCATATTCTGGATTTAAGAACTCTGGCACCGCTGGATTATTTGTCAATTAAATCTGCCGTTGCACAAACCGGAAAAGTATTGTTGTTACACGAAGACAATTTAATAGGCGGCATCGGTGGAGAAATCAGTGCCTGGATCAGTGAGCATTGTTTTGAATTACTGGACGCCCCCGTTTTGCGTTGCGCTTCTTTAGATACCCCTATTCCATTCAATCTGGAGCTGGAGAAAAACTATATGGCGAAGAGTCGCTTACACCAACAGGTTCAACAATTGCTAAACTACTAAGCATGAGAAAGTACAGCAGGGTAAAAAATATTTTTACTGGCATGATTGCCGCTTGTGTTGGGTTAACCACATTTGCCCAGCAAAATCCCAATGCCGGATACCAGCCTCCTTTTTTTGTCGATCAAGAAAGAGCAGCAAAAGTGAAAGCACTGGCACCTGTTATTGAATCCATGTACAGCAATTATGCAAAAGCCAATCATTTCCCCAGCTTTTCCTATGGTGTGGTAGTAGACGGTGAGTTGATTGTCAGCGGCAGTGAAGGATATAGCGACATTGCCAATCAAACCAAAGCCAATAGCAGAACCATGTACCGCATTGCTTCCATGAGCAAAAGCGTAACCGCCATGGCAATAGTAAAACTAAGAGACGAGGGAAAATTAAAATTAGATGATCCCGTTGCCAACTATATTCCGGAACTGAAAAATCAGGCACTCACCAAAGATGCGGCACCCATTACCATCAGAGAATTGCTCACGCATTCCACTGGTTTACCGGAGGACAATCCCTGGGGCGACCGACAACTGGCCGATACAGACGAAGAATTAATTGAACTCTTCAAAAAGCAAATTAGCTTTTCCAATGTAAACGGAACTACTTACGAGTACAGCAATGTAGGATTTGCCACTTTGGGATTAATCATTAAAAAAGTAACGGGCCTCCCCTATAGCGAATACATCAACCAGCATTTTTTTAAGCGTTTAGGCATGCAGGCTGCATGGGAGTATTCAAAAGTACCGGCAGCACAACTGGCCAAAGGATATCGCTTTGTTAACAACAATTATAAAGAAGAAGCCTTACTGCACGATGGTATTTACGGGGCAATGGGGGGATTAATCACTTCGGTGGAATCATTCAGTAAATACATGGCATTGCACCAACAAGCCTGGCCTGCAAGAAACGACGATGAGAATATCATCATTAAAAGAAGCAGTGTACGAGAAATGCATCAGCCTTGGCGCTATGCTTCAATGAACCCCTATTTTAATTATGGTAATGGTGTAGCATGTCCTGCAGTTTCAGCATATGGATATGGGTTAAATATTTTCACTGAATGTAACAACAGGGTATTTGTAGGGCATAGTGGTGGTTTACCCGGCTTTGGCAGTAACTGGCGCATACTGCCGGAATATGGAATTGGTGTGGTTTTATTGGCTAATGTAACTTATGCACCCACAACGAGTATTAATTTAAAGGTCTTGGACAGTGTAATTAAACTTGCTGGACTGAAGCCCAGACAAATACCTGTCTCTGGTATTTTGAACCAACGTAAAAATGAATTGGTGAAGCTCTTGCCCAATTTTACCAACGCGAAAACCTCAGGCATTTTTGCAGAAAATTTCTTCAACGACTATTATACAGATTCATTGGTAAAGCAGGCTACTATTGCTTTTGAAGCCATTGGCAAAATCAAAAAAGTAGAGGAACTGGTTCCGGAAAATCAACTCCGCGGATCCTTTATCATGAATGGAGAAAAAGGGAAACTGAAAATCTTCTTTACACTAACGCCTGAGAATCCTGCGCTGATACAAGAGTATCGTTTGAGTTTGGTGAAATAAAGTGTAAAAGAATTAAACCTTGAATACACTCATTTCTACCGATAATATTCAGGGATTCAAATTACGTTTGAACTTAAACAATTCCTTTATTTCTTTCCAATTAAAAGGCATAGTCATGATAAAAGACATCCATGTAGCATGAAACAAATGATACTGAATGGAGTGCTTTTCTTCAAAGAAAAACTGATCGGCAATAAGCCAGGCAATTAGCCAATAAAACCAATTCAAAATAAAGGAAACACCCAGTCTTTTGAAAGGCGTTAAACGCTTATGCCAATCAGTGTATTTCTTTAACATATAATAAATATATGCATTCTGTTTGAGTTTGATTATTTGTTTTCAATGAAATCTTTTATTTCTCCTTTCTCATTAAAAGTTTGAATTTTGGGATTGCCTTTTTCATCAACATAAATCATCATTTTGGGTTTTCCATCTGGGCCAGATAAGAAAAGACCTGAGCTATTGCCCTTGGTTCTTCCCAAAAAGACTCTATTAATAGAACCCTCATTTTTCCACAATTCATTTAATTTTAAATTTCTTTCCTTTTCATCGGCTATCTTATTGATCTCTTCCATTTTTTTATTCCGCTCATCAATACTGGTTCCTGTTGGAAATTGATTAATATTAATACCTCTTTGAATGTAGGCTTTCCCATTGGCATAATATTCATCGTTTAATATCTGAACTACCTGGTCATCTTTGTAGTTATCCATTGTGAAAGACATTCCGGAAATGATTTTACCATCTTTTTCTTTTGCCTGGTATACCAATCCACCACATTCATCCCCTTGATTATTAAAAAAGATTATTCCTGAAGGGCGTTCTCTTTTCGCCCAGTCTTTACCGTTCATTCTTCCTGAGTGCTGTCGACTTTCGTTACTTAAAACCATTCTTGGCAGGTTGTCTTCACCAACTATGGTTATTTTTTTGGCTAGAATCTCATCAAATCTTTTTTCATCCTCTTTGTTTTTAAAACTGCTAAGCGTAAAAAAAGAAATAATTAATGTTGAAACAATGGCATAGGCCATCAAAAAGTTTACTTTCTTTTCAAGGTTCCATTTCATTTGTCTAAATATTAAGGTTAAAAAATATTAGGAGACAAATCTAAAAAGCATCAAAAATAAAAATGATGCACCCAGGTTAATTAATGTGACTGGGCCAGTCTTTTCCTGATCCTACTTAAAGACTGTGGCTTTACGCCAATAAATGCTGCTATTAAATACTGAGGAACTCGTTGCGCCAAATCGGGGTAATTTCTTAAAAAGAATAAATAACGCTCTTCGGGACTATGTATATATAAGGAAAGCAACTGATTCACCACTATACCAAAGCGATGCTCCAGTACCAACCTGCCAAATTTATTGCCTTCTTTTATTTCATTAAAAAGCCTTTGTATGGCATTATAATCCATAACCAAAAACTTACAATCTTCCACTGCTTTAATAGATTGTGTAGCTGCCGTTTGATTTATAAACGTATGATATTCAGAAACAAATTCTCCTTCTTTTGTAAAATCTGTAATAGATTCATCCTCTCCTTTAAGCACATAATAATAAACAAGTCCTTCAACAAGAAACCCAACTCTCTTATTTAATTTACCCATTTCAGAAAAAAATGCTCCTTTCTTCAGCTCTAAAGGCTTGAAAATTTCAGTGATTACTTGTCGTTCCTGATTACTCAGAACAATCAGCTGTTCAAAGACTTCAAATAAGGATTTATGCATGCTACTACTTGAATTTTTGTTTTATACAGTAAATTATACTTCGCCATTAAAGAATCAGGTAATCTATTTTTTTAATTCTTATCCAACCTTTTCCTTTAATATTCTGATAAATCAGTAGCGACGTTCCGAAGTATGCATCATTCAGTTCTTCTGTTTCTTTATCCTTTTTGTATGTGGTAATGTCGACAAAAGCGTATTGTTTGTCTTGGTTGAAAATCGGGTCGGTCATAGAAAAGAAAAATCCATTTCGAGCAGCATTAAATGACTTTATGAGTTTGAATACTTTAAATGTACCTGTAAGTTGTCTGGGCTTCATAGATTTTGCAAAACGATACAGGTACTGTTTTTCAGTATGGCTAAAAAGTCTATCCAGTGTAGTGTCCCTGAAAATATAACTGTGATTGTAGGGCGAATGTTCATCACGCTCTAATTGCTTTCGCACAGTTTCAGACGATAGGTCTTCATTTAGATAAAACCTATACGTATTCCATTTATCGGTCTTGTTCAGCACATAGTAAACATTTGGCTTTTTATTATCAAAACGGGTCGTAATGTCAAAATTAGACCTATCCTTACATACAAGATTGATTAAGCCATTGGCTTGGGAGAAGCACTGAGTACAAAAAAGCAGAACTGATATAGTTGTCAGCAGTCTCATTAAATGGTTTATGAGGTTTTCATGTAAAATCAGAGATCAAAGTTCTCGTAATGATAAACCAGCATAGATATATTTTTTTCTAAGAATTGAATCTTTCGATTTCGGGTAAGCACCTACAACACATACTGTAATGTCGCCAAAACCGATTAAAGTCATTATACTAATGAAGTTTTCATATTTTGTATTGTCAGGACTAACTTCTTCTCTTACAATAGATACTGCTTCCTGATTATTGATTTGATGATACAGAATATCAACTAACAGGAAATTTTCTGTTGATTTCCGTTCTAAGAAATCTGTCTTTGCTTTGGAGTAATTACCCGGAAAAGTAATAAACTTAATTCCGGCGTCTAAACTAGGATTACTATAACCATTAGCTTCTGACAGCTCAACAAATCCAGTATCTGGCTTATTGAAGGCAAAGCTTCTAGTAAGCCATTTCACTATTGCCAGAGAATCCGTTGAATTTTTCTGCTGTTGACTAATTGCCGACGAAGTCAAAAACAACATATAAAATATAGTAGCTAAAACTTTCATTGAATTATACAGGCACTTTTTGCATTAAAGATTATCTCATGATTGCCAACAACTTTTCACAGCTTTGCGGAGAATGCATGCTTTTAGTTAAAAATTCCGTTTACTTCAGTTAGTATTATGGGGGTTCTGTTCGGGTTACCCCTGTTTTTGAGAGTTCGTGAACTTTGGCTTTAAAATACTGAAACAAGCTTTGTAGGCGTTGCTCGTTGTGATCTAATACCGCATTATTATATACAGTATCGGCTAGTTCCTTGTTTGAAAAAGCATCAATAGACACATTGATCCTAGAAAGATATTTACGTACACTGTTACGACTTATACCCGTTCGGCGTACAATCTCTTTAATGGCAACTCCATCTCTTTTTAATTGTAAAATCTGTCTCGTCCTAAAAAAACCTTACACATTTAAAAATTAATCCGGATATTACTTTACATGTGTTTTTCTTAATCCTGGATTTTGTTTACAATCAAAGATAGTCATTTAATATCCTTGTATATTTTAATCTATTAATTAGCTTTAAAATGTCGGAAGAAACGTAAACAAGCTCTGCTGAGGAGCAACTTGTCAGGGATATTCCAACCAGATGAACACGATTATCGGCAAAATATTTTGCCGATAATTTTTAGTATACTTCTGCTATGTCTTAAAAAACCTGTTTCTTTTTCCTGGGATAACTCTTCCAGCTTTTATTAATATCACCTGTCATTTGATGTGCTGACTGTGGTGTGAGATAGCCTAAACTTAGATGAGGTCTTTTAGAATTATATACCTCAATGTTAGAAGTTAAAACCTTGACAGCCTCTTTATGATTTTGATAAACTCGTTTGGGATAAAATTCATTTTTCAGAATACCATTCATTCTTTCAGCCAGAGCATTTTCATACGGGCTACCACTCTGTGTCATACTAATTTCAATATGGTTTAGTTTCAATACATCTACATATGCCGCCGAGCAATATTGGATTCCTCTGTCAGAATGGTGTATCAATTTACAGCTCTTGCTTCGGTTATTAATTGCCATTTCTAAGGCCCTTAAACATCCAACGGCTTCCAGTGTTGGGTATAAACAGTATCCTACTATCAATCTTGAATAGGCGTCCGTTATTAAGCTCAAATAACTAAAACCATTAATGGTTCTAATGTAGGTAATATCACATACCCATAGCTGTTCTGATGCATTTAAATTAAGCCCTGTCGTTAAATCCGGATACTTCTTTAACCAATGAAATGAATCAGTAGTTTTTATGATCCTCCGTCTCCTTCGGACAAGCAGACCATGGTGTCTCAATAAATTAAATAGTTGATCTCTTCCCATTTTTATCCCATGATCCTGCAGTGGACCTGCCAAATGATGGACTAGTTTTCGGGTTCCAATCATTGGCATTATTAATCTGGCTTCCCGGACCAGACA
The DNA here is from genome assembly GCA_937907555.1 of uncultured Sediminibacterium sp. Lineage (GTDB taxonomy): Bacteria > Bacteroidota > Bacteroidia > Chitinophagales > Chitinophagaceae > Sediminibacterium. Next base: position 739 of record CALEST010000047.1, on the reverse strand, counting down.
GAGAACTATCATTTGAGCAATCGTGATATTTTGCTCTTGTTTTTGAGCGTCATAAAATGCTTGTCTTGTCACACCAAACAGTGCACAAATACTCTCCAATGATGCTTTTGGATTGCTTTGCCTTATTCTTTTGACTGTTTGGTACCAGACTTTTTTCTGATCTTAATTTTGAGGTCGTCCTCAGCAACCTGGATCATAGTTTGAAGGGTAAGGACCTTTAACTCAGATTTTTCAAGTGCAGTCGTTAGTTCCTTAATCTTTTTAGCCAATGCTAGGTGTTGTTGATTTTCATTCATAATTGATAATAAATCTAATGAATGATTTTGGGATAAATCCCTTGTGGATTGCTTTAAAATAAATAGCCTTAAGGTGTTCCTATTGACTCCATATTTACGGCATGCCGTTTTCTTTGGCATTCCCCTTTCCTGAATTTCTCGAACAATTTCTAACATTTCCTCTTCGCTTCTCCGCCTATATGGTTGGCTACTGAGGAGACTAGGCTTTGACTTTTTTTGAATCTTTTCTGTCATTCTGAATAGTTTTTTGACAAGCTATTTCAGGACTAGACACCAGCATTACTTTAGAAAAATAAAAGGTAGGGTGAACATCCCGGAACGGGGGGTGAGCATGAAACGGAATGAGGGGTAAACATGATCCGGAATCTACAATCTTTCATCTTCAAACGCACAATTTCACTTACCCTCAAACCTGCACTATACGCGGTAAACAGCAATGCCTT
>CALEST010000046.1 GCA_937907555.1 uncultured Sediminibacterium sp. | reverse complement strand
TTATACATTTTAAATAAATGCATTGTTTAACGAAATGCCGTTTATCATATTCAAATCTTTGAAACCTTAGCTTTTAAGTTTTCATTAACTATATTAGCTGTCCAAAACTTAAACACTTAATCATGAGAAAACTAGTCACAGTATTCCTGTGTCTGTTGGTCAGCTTGTTTCAACTACAGGCTCAGAACAGAACCATCACAGGAACAGTAACAGACGAGAGTGGAAAGCCTGTTTCAGGGGCTTCTGTATTGGTGAAAGGCACTAGTACAGGTACACTAACAAAAGAGAACGGAACGTATTCTATTTCTGTTCCTTCTACCGCTACCGCTTTGGTAGTTTCTGGTTTAAACCTTGCACCCAAGGAAATTAAATTGGGTAAGGGTAATACAGTGAATGTATCACTTAGTTCTACTGTTGAGAACTTAGACGAAGTGGTAGTTACTGGTTATTCCAGAGAAAAGAAAACCCAGTTTGCTGGTGCTGCCGCTGTATTAAGCGGTAAAGTTGTTGAAACTGTACCAGTGGGTGCGTTTGACCAGGCATTACAAGGACGTGTTCCAGGTATGTTGGTTAACTCCGGATCTGGTCAGCCAGGTACTTCTGCAAGTGTTACCATCAGAGGGGTTCAGTCTATCGCAGGTGCTGGTGCACAGCCCTTGTATGTAATTGACGGAGTTCCTTTGCCTGCGTTCGACATGCAGTCAATTAACCCTAACGACTTCGAATCTATTACTGTATTAAAAGATGCAAACTCTGCAGCTTTATATGGTGCTAGGGGTGGTACAGGGGTAATCGTAATTACAACCAAAAGAGGTAAAACTGGTCCAACCAATTTTACTTTCAGAAATCAGTATGGTTTTACTCAGGCACCAGATTTCAGCAGAATGAATTTGATGAATACTGCTGAAATGTTTGCTTATGAAGAAAGAGAAAGATTTACCAATACACCAGGTTGGACTTACTCTCCTAATAACCCTGCTATCCCAGCTGGCATGAACGCAGCAAGAAAGCAATTCTTGTATGACAGTATTAAGGCTATTGATACTTACTGGCCTGATGTATTGTTCAGAACTGGTGTTTCCAGAACACATGAACTTAATATGTCTGGTGGTAATGAGAAAACCAAGTTCTTCATGTCTGCCGGTATGTTTGATCAACAAGGTATTGACCTTGGTTCAAGCTTAACCCGTTATACTGTTCGTTTTAACTTGGATCACACTGCAGATAAATTATCTGTTCGTTTCAATAATCAGATTGGTTATTCTATCACCAGATTCTCTGAAGGTGAGCAGTTGGGAAATAGCCCAAGAAACCCTTTCCAGATGACTTACCGTGCTAAAACTTATGAGAATCCTTTCAGAGCAGATGGTTCTATTATTTTTGGTGCAACCACTCCATTGGCGCTTCGTCAGGTGGGTAACTTATTAGAAGGTATTCAGAATTCTAAGAGAACCAACAATCAGATCAAATTGAACTCTGGATTGACTATTGCTTACAAAATTTTGCCTAGCTTAACAGTTCAGAATACTTTTGGTGTTGACGTATCTAGCGATGATAACTCACGTTATATCAATCCTGCTTCTTACATTGGTTCTTTACAGCAGTTCCAGAGCGGTTTGGCTCAGGAAGGTCACCGTTTAACTTCTCAAATCATCAACACCAGCAGCTTGGTATTTGCTAAGCGTATCAACAATATTCATGAAGTTGAAGCAGGTGCTTATTTTGAAGTTGTTCGTGGCTGGTCTAAAGCAATGGGTCTTACTTTATTTAACCTAGATCCTCGTTTAACAGAAACTGGTCAGGGCGCTGGTGCATTACCTACTAATGGTGCTGCTACTTATCCTCAGAACTCTTCTTCTGCTAAATCCGGATTTGGTATCCGTTCTTACTTCGCTACTGCTAGATATACCTATGATGGCAAATACTCTATCAATGCGAATATCAGAAGAGACGGAACTTCAAGAATCGTGAATGTTTCTAACCGTGAAATCACCACTTGGTCTGCTGGTTTTACCTGGAATGCGCTAAAAGAGAAATTCCTTGCTAATCAGCGTATTTTCACTGACTTGAAAGTTCGTGCGAGCTATGGTATCATTCCTAACATCGGATCTATCGTAACTGGTGGTTATGGCGTTCCTTTGAATGGTGTTACCAACTATCAAGGTCCTCAGGTTCCTACTTTCGGAACAACTGCTTATGCAGGTTCTGCTGTTGTAGGTCTTGCTCCTAGCAACCCAGGTAACCCTGATTTGAAGATTGAAAGAATTCAGAAGACCAATATCGGTATCGATTTTGCTGTATGGCAAAACCGTGCAAGATTCACTGTTGATATCTACAAAAACAAAACTATCGACCTATTCGTAAACCAACCATTGTCTGGTACAACTGGTTTCGGTTCTTTAAGCATCAATGCGGGTGTTATGACCAACAAGGGTGTGGAACTAACTGCGAATGTGGATGTTGTTAAGAAAAGAGATTTTGGTTTCACAGTTGGTGTTAACCACTCTATCAACCAAAACAACATTGAAGATTTAGGTCTTGTAAATGAATACTTCTTAGGAACTTTCGTAATCAGAAAGGGTCTTCCTTATGGTTCTCATTACACCACTAACTATTTAGGTGCTGATCCTGCAACTGGCCGTCCAATGTATGAAGGACCAACTGGCACAACTGTTTATTCTGAAGCAGCTGCTGGTCGTTTCGCTAAGTTTGGTACTTATTTGCCAAAGCATCAGGGTGGTTTCAACTTTGATATCCGCTTCAAGGCAATCACTGTTTCTGCTTTATTCTCTTATCAGTTCGACGTTGTTCGTAGTAACAATACCCGTAACTGGATTACCAGAGGTACTTTGGGTTACCACCAGGCGGTTAGAGCTTCAAGAGAGTTAATTGACATGCAGTGGACTAAGCCAGGTGATGTTAAATTGTATCAGAGTTCAGCTTACGACAGAGGATTTACTTCTTCTGACCTTGAAAATGCTAAGTTCTTACGTTTCAGAAATCTAATGGTTTCTTATGCAATTCCAAGCATCAAGACTGCTAGTGGTACAACTATCATTAAGAGTGCAAGATTGTATGTTCAAGGTCAAAACCTTGCCATCTGGAGCCCTTGGAGAGGTTTGGATCCTGAAGACGATAACAATATCAGCTTGAATGAATATCCTAACCCAAGAGCGTTTGTACTTGGTTTAGATATTAATTTCTAATAGGTACAATTGCATTTTCTTGAATGAAAAAAATGAATCAAATGAAAAAAAATAAACTAGTCATCCTTGCTTTTATGGCCGCTTCTTTGGGAGCTTGTCAAAAAGTAATTGATGTAAAAGAGACCGACTTTATTGGTGGTGATATCGCATTAAAAACGGTAGCCAACAACGAATCTGGTATTATTGGTGCTTATGCTGCCATGAACGTGGAAATGGGCATTTTGTTAAATGCGGTATTTTCTGATGAAGTAAGAGTTGGTGAATTTTATAATGCAGCTACCGTACACGAGTGGCAATACAGCTCTGCTGATATCAGCATTCGTGATAACTTCACTGCATTTAACCTGTATTACAGAATTATCGACCGTGTTAACCGCGTATTAGCTGCTTTACCCAATGCTCCAGCAACAACTCCTGCTGAAGTTGCATTGAAAGATCGCTTACGTGGTGAAGCATTGTTCTTACGTGCATTCTGTCATTTTGAATTGTACAAGTACTACAGTAATTCTGCCGTAGGTACTGATTTAGCAATGGCTTATATGGAAACCCCTTCTCTGGCACCAACAACCAGAATTCAGGTGAGTCCTTACTTTGCTAAATTGAAAGCAGACTTAGTAGCAGCAAAACCATTGTTGCCTGCTGCACTAACTGATATTTATCGTGCTACCCGTCCTGCTGCAACTGCATTACAGGCAAGAGTGGCTTTATACTTGAAAGAGTATACTGATGCGGTTACTTTCACTACTGAATACATCAATGCTATTCCTTTGGCTAGCAGAACCAACTTCCCTGCCATCTGGACCGATGCAAACAACAGTGAAGTAGCTTTCAAATTAAGCAGAACAGCTTCTCTGGGTGGAAGAATTGGTTCTTTGTTCCATGGAACTTCAGCTAATTCTGGTGCCATTGCACAGGTTACCTGGTTGCCTTCTAACAAACTTTGGGACTCATACGATCAAGTAAACGACGTTCGTTTTGGTGTTTACTTCAGAACAGAACCATTGTTGGCTGCTGCTGGTCGTCCTTCTCAGTTAATTGCTAAATATCGTGGAACTACATATGGTACACCAACAGAGCACGTTGCTGATGCAAAAGTGTTCAGAACTGGTGAAATGTATTTGATTCGCGCAGAAGCAAATGCTGAATTGAACAATTTAGTAGGCGCTACCAACGACTTAAACACATTGCGTGCTGCCCGTATCAATGGTTATACCAATGTTACATTGGCTACCAAAGATGCAGCTATCACTGCTATCTTGGAAGAGCGTTTCAAGGAATTACCATATGAAGGTCATCGTTTCTGGGATTTGAAAAGAAGAAACCTACCTGTTAATCGTTTAACTACAGATGCTCCAAATGCCAATTCAACTACTTTGGCTGCTGGTAGCTTCCGTTTCTTATTGCCAATTCCAAATGCTGAAATTCAGGCAAATCCATTGATTCAACAGAATCCTGGATACACCAACTAATTCTTAATTAGTTATCATCATAGAGAGGCCCCGAAATTTTTGGGGCCTCTTTGTTTTTATTACATCGTACTGAATAAAAATAATCTCGTCTTGATAAAGCTGTATTAAAAAAGCCCGGATCTTATGATTCGGGCTTTTTCTTTAAGTGTAATATGTTGATTACTTCAGTAACTCTTCCAGCGTCTTAAACAATTGATTGCCTCTTAAATCAGAAGCAATAATCTTTCCTTCAGGATTAATTAATACGTTAAATGGAATGGCATTGAACTGATATAGATTTGGCATTTCGCTTTCCCATTGTTTTAAATCACTGATATGCTTCCAGTTTAGTTTATCCATTTTAATGGCATCTAACCAGGCTTGTTTATCGTTGTCTAATGAAACACCCAGGATGGTGAAATTTTTCTTTTTGAACTGATTAAATGCAGCAACTACATTCGGATTCTCTTTTCTACAAGGACCGCACCAGCTGGCCCAGAAGTCTACCAGAACATATTTGCCTTTCAGGCTACTCAATGAAAATGGTTTGCCATCTAAATCGGGTAGGGTAATTTCAGGAGCGTCTTTGCCCAATAAAGCATAAGCAGGGGGTGCTGCTGGTTGCTGTTTGGCACTCGCGTCCAGTAAGGCTTTGATTTTATTTAAACCAGAGTGAGACTTGTATTTGTCTGCAGACTCATTTACCAATGCTTTTAATTCATCTTGTGTCATGGTTCTGGAAGCCATACCCAATGCATAATAACGTGCTGCAGGGCTTTCACTCTCGTTGATGAATTTTCTTACCATTCCGTTCATTTCCTTCACTTTGCCATCCCTGTTGGTTTGCAATACTTTCACCAATGAGTCGGAATTGGGTTGCGCCTGTAAAGAATCCAATTCCATAAATACTGCATACAGTGCAGAGTCTTTTTTTCTGTAATCTTCAAACAGAATATGCATGGCAGCAGAAGCAGGAGAGTTTTTTACTTCATATACCCTGTATCTGGTAACGTCTAAGTCTACTTCAATTTCATTGTTGTCGTTTACAATTAAAACATCCGGACCGTTCTCCAGTACCAGTCTGTACAATCCTTCTTCTTTGGCAATTCCTTTTAAACTGAATTTGCCATCAGCAGGCAGGCTGGCAGAGTCAAGAATGATTGGCTGATCTCCACCATAAGGCAATTCCTGTAAATATACTTTAGGTGCAATGGCATTTTTGATAGTACCCTTTACGGTAAACTCTCCGTATTTTTTTTCCTGGCTACAAGCACTCAGCAGTAAGCCCGCCCCCAGTAAGAGGTAATTGACATTTTTCATATTGGTATTTTATGCGTTTAATTTTTGTTCCAGTAGTTCTGTTACGATTTTCGGATCGGCTTTTCCCTTGCTCATTTTTTTTATTTCTCCTACAAATAAACCAATCAATCCTTTTTTGCCTTTTTGATACGCCTGCACTTTATCGGGCATCATTTCAATTGCTTTATTAACCCATTCCTCTAATTCAGCCGTGTTGCTGGTTTGCAGCAGATTCAGTGAAATAGCCAGTTGCTTTGGATCTGATTCATTGTGCAGGAGGGCTGGTAACAGTTTGGATGCGGCAGTAGAAAAATTAATTTCTCCCGATGCGGTTAAGGAAATAATATCTGCCAGACGCTTTGGACTCAACCCTAATTCGTTAATGTTTTTTTGCTGTTCGTTCATCAACTGTTTTACAGGTCCCAGAATCCAGTTAGCAATCATTTTATATTCCTCATTCAAAGCGGCGGTAGCTTCAAAAAATTCAGCAATCAATTTTTCTTCGCACAATTGTGAAGCGTCGTATTCGCTCAGCTGGTATTGATTCTGAAGAATCGCAAACCATTCATTGGGCAACAAGGGCAAGCTGTTTTTAATAGATGCAATCTTTTCTTTCGTTAGTATAATCGCAGGCAAATCGGGATCGGGAAAGTAACGATAGTCATTGGCTTCCTCTTTGTCGCGCAGGCTAAAGGTAATATCCTTATCAGCATCATAGCTTCTGGTTTCCTGCTGTATGGCATTGCCTGCTTCCAGCTCATTGATGATTCGGTTGATTTCGAACTCAATGGCTTTTTTAATATTCCGGATGGAGTTCAGGTTTTTAACTTCAACCCTGGTCCCCAGTTTTTCTGCATCTTTCAATTTCACAGAAATATTGGCATCGCATCTCAAGCTCCCTTCTTCCATATTGCCGTCACAGACACCAATCCATCTCACCAGTTTCCTGATTTCGGTTACATATTGCCAGGCTTCTTCTGCTGAAAACAAATCGGGTTCAGTAACAATTTCAATGAGTGGAGTACCTGCTCTGTTTAAGTCAATGCAGGAATCAGCATCTAATATATCGTGAATACTTTTGCCAGCATCTTCTTCCAGGTGTATCCGGTTTAACTGCACCATTCTTTTTCCTTCATCGGATTTAATAGGAATATGTCCCCCAATGCATATAGGATGTGTATGCTGTGAAATCTGATAGCCCTTCGGCAGGTCCGGATAGAAATAATTTTTTCTTGCAAAGAAACTTTCTTCTGCAATGGTACAGTTACAAGCCAGTCCCATTTTAACAGCCATGGTTACTGCTTCTTTATTCAGTTTGGGAAGGCTTCCGGGAAATGCCAGTGATATCGGACTCACCTGCGTATTGGGCGTATTGCCAAAAGCCGTGCTGTCTCCACTAAACAACTTGCTTTTCGTAGCCAGTTGGGCGTGAATCTCAAGGCCGATGACTGCCTGGTATTTCTCCTGATAACCCATTATAGCAGTGAATAAATTTGTTGTACCAGCGTGGATAAATTAGAAGCATCCTGACCACCTGCTGTTGCCAATGTTTTCTGACCACCACCACCACCTTTGATTAAAGGAGTTGCATATTGTTTAATTAGTTGCGGAGCTTCCAATCCTTTCTGAGCAACAACACTTTCACTTAGTAAAATGCAAACGGCCGCTTTGCCCCCAATATTGGCACATAAGATTACTACATAATCTTCGCCAAGATCTGCTTTTAAATCAAAACAGATCTTCTTTAAATGATCAGGGCTACTCACTTGCAATACTTCTCCAATAAACTGACCATTACCCGATGGGTAGCTCTTTATATTTTGTAATAGTTCGGTTTTGAGGGATTGTAACTGTTTGGCTTCCAGGCTCTCTAACTTTTTCTCGAGTTCCTGTTTTTCTGCTAACAGTTTTTCAATGGACTTTAATGCATCCTGTGATTTTAATACATTTCCAATCTGCTTTAAAGTCTCGTTCTGAGCAGACAAATAATCAAATGCAGCTTTGCCGGTTAAGGCTTCAATTCTTCTTACGCCGGCTGCTACTGCAGACTCAGCGGTTATTTTCATTAGCCCGATCATTCCGGTGGAAGCAACATGCGTACCTCCGCAAAGTTCCACTGAATAAGAAGGGTCAGCAATCACTACTCTAACACGGTCTCCGTATTTTTCTCCAAACAATGCCATTGCACCTAATTGTAATGCTTCGTCTTTAGACATTTCCTTGATTACTACCGGAATGTTTTCTCTGATTTTGGCATTCACAATATTTTCAACCGCAATGATTTCCTCTTCTGTTAAACGGGCAAAATGAGAGAAGTCGAATCTTAAGTTCTCTTCATTCACCAATGACCCTTTCTGTGCCACATGTGTTCCCAGCACTTGTCTTAATGCAGCGTGCAATAAGTGTGTGGCTGTGTGGTTATAGCAGGTGAACAATCTTTTTTCAAGATTTACTTCTGCTGTGAATTCAGCACCCGGATTGGCAGGAAGCTGGTCAACAAAATGAACAATCAGGTCGTTTTCTTTTTTGGTATTGGTTACCAGAATGGTATCATTACTAAAAATAAGTTTTCCGGTATCGCCCACCTGACCACCGCTCTCTGCATAAAAAGGAGTGGTGTTTAGCACCAATTGGAATTGTGTTTTTCCTTTGGCACTGATTTTTCTATAACGGGTAATTTTACTGGTGGTGCTCAATTCGGTGTAACCTACAAATCCATTTCCATTTTCTGAAGCAATTTCTACCCAGTCTTCCGTATCCAATGTGGTTGCGGCACGGCTTCTGCTTTTTTGTTCCTGCATTTCTTTTTCAAAGCCCTGCTCGTCTATTGATTTGTTGTTTTCAGTAGCAATTAACCTGGTTAAATCAATCGGGAAACCAAAAGTATCGAACAATTCAAAAGCAGCTTTACCGTCAATTACCGATCCGCTGTTTTTAATGATATCATCCATTCTTTTCAGTCCTTTGTCCAGGGTTTTCAAGAATGCATCTTCTTCTTCCTTCACTACTTTGCAAACAAAGTCGAGTTGTTGTTGCAATTCGGGGAATACATTTTTGAACTGATCTGCAATTACAGGAATCAGTTGGAAAAGCAAGGGCTGTTTGTAGTTCAGGTAAGAATAATAATACCTAACAGCTCTTCTTAAAATTCTTCTGATTACATAACCGGCACCGGTATTGGAAGGCAGCTGACCATCGGAAATGGTAAATCCAATGGCACGAATATGGTCTGCAATTACCCTGAAAGCAATGGCTTCCTTAGAATCAGACTGATCGTATGTATTGCCCGTTATTTTTTCAATGGCTCTGAAAGTTCCTGTGAATACATCTGTATCGTAATTGCTCTGTTTACCCTGAATCACTCTTACCAGTCTTTCAAAGCCCATGCCCGTATCTACGTGTTTGGAAGGCAGTTCCACCAGGGACCCGTCTTTTAAACGATTGTATTGAATAAATACATTGTTCCAGATTTCAATTACCTGAGGATGGTCTTTATTTACCAAGTCTCTGCCTGGAATTTTAGCAATTTCTTCTTCCGATCTGCAGTCTACATGTATTTCAGAGCAAGGGCCACATGGACCGGTATCCCCCATTTCCCAGAAATTGTCTTTTTTATTACCATAAATAATATGATCTGGCGCAACCAGTTTTTGCCACTCTGCCAGCGCAACGGTAGAAGCTGGAATTCCTTCTGAAGGATCTCCTTCAAAAACGGTAACATATAAACGGTCTTTGGGTAATTTATAAACTTCTGTCAAGAGCTCCCAGCTCCAGGCAATGGCTTCTGCTTTAAAATAATCACCGAAGCTCCAGTTGCCCAGCATTTCAAACATGGTATGGTGGTAGGTATCAACCCCTACTTCTTCCAAGTCGTTGTGCTTTCCACTCACTCTCAAACATTTCTGCGTATCCGCAATTCTGGGGCTGCTGGGTTTACTGTTCCCCAGAAAATAGTCCTTAAACTGGTTCATGCCCGCATTGGTAAACAAAAGGGTAGGGTCGTTTTTTACCACAATAGGAGCAGAGGGTACAATCTGATGTTGTTTGGAAGCAAAAAAATCCAGGAATTGCTGGCGAATTTCGGCACTCGTCATGATGAATTACTTTTTATATGCCATTCAGGCTGTAGAAACTATCTTTGTTGTTCATTAAAGGGGCAAAGGTACGGATTTAAGGGGCTGAAAACCGATCATGAAAAAGGTAAAATACTACTATAATACACATAATATGCGCTTTGAGAAGCTAACCACCCCCCTTCGGGTGAGGTTGCTTCAGGTATTTGGATATATTGCCGCATCTATTGTTACAGGTATTCTCATTTTTGCCATAACTTTCCGATACATCGATTCCCCGAAAGAGAAACTATTAAGGCAGCAAAACGACGATTTAAAGCAGAATTACCGGGTGATGGAAGAGCGAATCAAGCAATTGCAGCTTCAGATGGACGAAATTGCCAACCGGGATAATTATGTGTACCGTTCCATATTTGAATCGAGCCCCATTCCAGACAGTGCCAGGGTAAAAGAAATGGAGAAAAAGAAAGAAGTGCAATTGGTGCAGAGCATGGGTGAAACTGAACTGGTAACCAGTATGGCAGCCCAGCTGAACAATCTGAGTTTGCGAATGGCGTATCAGGTAAAATCTTTTAATGCCATAGAAAATATGGTGAAGAACAAGGAAAAACTAGTTGCAGCCATTCCTTCTATTCAACCCATTAGCAACAGAAATTTAAACAGAGTGGCTTCTGGTTTTGGCTATCGTATTGACCCCATCTATAAAGACCGGAGACTGCATGCTGGTCTTGATTTTACAGCACCTATCGGTACTCCTATTTATGCGGCGGCAGACGGGGTGATTAAAGACGCCGGATTTAATACAGGCGGTTACGGAAACAGGGTTGTGGTAAATCATGGGTTTGGTTACGAAACTTTGTACGCCCATATGGTTCGGATTAAAGCCAGGGTGGGAGCCCGTATTAAAAGAGGCGAAGTAATTGGATATGTTGGGTCTACCGGTAAAAGTACTGGCCCGCATCTGCATTATGAAGTTCATAAAAACGGAACTCCGCTGGATCCCATTTACTTCTTTTATAACGATTTAACGCCGGCGCAATTCGACCGGATTCTGAAATTAGCAGCAGCCAGCAACCAAAGCTTTGATTAGGAAGAACAAAATCCTTAATCAGTTGTAATACAATAAAAACATTTTGGAACCAGGGGTAAGAGAATATCTGTTACGTATTGTAAACACCATTTCTGTGGGCTTATTATGGCTGGCCATTAATTCCACGGCAGGCATTATGTACGACCATGCTTTTTTTCACGATACCATAACTACCGGTAATATTGTTTTCTACTGCTGGTTTATCATCAGTTTTTTCTTCCTCATGCGCTGGCTGATCAAGCTTTGGAGTAAGCCCATTCATTTTGAGCGCTAAATAGTTCTAACTGCTATGATCCATAATGATAACCCATTCGCCGTTTATCTTTTTAAATAGCAAAGTATAGTGCCCGCTTACATTGCCTGCATTTCTGGTGAGTTCCCATTTGCCTAAAACCATCCACAATTGTTTTGCCATGGGTTTTACCTCTAGAAGGGTAAACTGCAGGGTACCCATATAATCCTTATTTGGATAGTTCTTTTTGTAATTGTTCAAGGTATTGGTATAACCATAAGTGGGACCGTTTTTTCCAACAAATAAAAGACTGTCGTTTTTCCAGTAGCCCTTCATAAAAGCGTCAAGGTCTCCACGGTTCCAGGCAGCTGTTTGTTCTGCCAGCATTTTTCTGATTTGTTTTTCCGGGCCTGCCTGTGCAAAGCTGAAACCGTAAACACTCAAAATAAGTAGGGTTAATAAAGCGAGTTTCTTTGTCATTTTTCAGCATTAGTCAATAGTAAATTAACTAACTTTCTTGAATGGAGTATCTGAAACATTTGCAAAAAGATAAAAAATTAAAACCTTTGCTGCAGGCAGGCTATTTAACAATATCAAAACGAAAGAATGTTCCGGTACGATTAATGGCAAGCATCATGAGCCAGCAGCTGAGCACGAAAGTAGCAGCAGTTATTTACCAGCGGTTTCTGGATTTGTACAATGGTAAGGATCCTGAATTGTCAATTGTTCTGAAAACTCCGGATGAAAAATTGAGAGGCATCGGATTAAGCAATGCAAAAGTTGGATATGTAAAAAATGTAGCAGCCTTTTGCCTTGAACATTCCATCACCGATAAAACTCTGGCTAAAATGGACAATGAGGCAATCATTAATTTGCTGGTGCAAATTAAAGGAGTGGGAAGATGGACGGTAGAAATGTTATTGATGTTTACGCTGGGAAGAGAAGATGTATTTGCGGTGGACGACTTAGGCATACAACAGGCTATGTGCAAATTATACAAATTAGACCCTGCCGATAAAAAAGCCATGAAAAGCGCCATGCAAAGCATTGCTCAGAAATGGTCTCCCTATCAAACCTATGCCTGTATGCATTTGTGGCAATGGAAAGACAATTGATTAAGCAGAGTTTCTGGCCGCATTAATAATGCCAAACATAGACCGGGTTACTAATTTTTCGTAGTTGGCTTTTTCTTCTGCAGACAGGGTGTCTTTCTTTAACTGATGCAGAGAATACTGCTGAATGGTAAGCAAGGGAAGTACAATTTTATCGCGCATCAAAATAGAAGCCCTGCCTGTTGCATCTTCTTCCATCAGCAATTGATTGCCGGACAATTCAAGTACCAATGCCTGTGTAAGGTCGTATTCTTCTTTAATTAATTTCCAGATGGGCCCATAAGTGGCATCTTCCTGAATATAGGAAAAAAAAAAAAAAAAGGATTTCAACATGCTCATCATGCTATTGTCAATCAGGGTTCTGAAGAAGGCCACTTCATTAAAAAGTGTTTTCACTTCATCCCACCTGCCCGCTTCTTTCATTTTCTGCAGTGCCGTACCCACTCCAAAATATCCGGGAACATTTTGTTTTAAC
>CALEST010000045.1 GCA_937907555.1 uncultured Sediminibacterium sp. | reverse complement strand
GATTCTTTTTACCTATGTTTGGATTGCTCGGATTCGATTATGGCATAGGATTGGATAGGTTTAATGGAACCAATCAGTTAAGGGACGCTGCCCGCTTTACCTTTATGCTTGGATTTGAACCTGAATAACCATAAAATTATCGGTATGAAAAAAATTCTAGTTGCATTTACCACCCTTGTATTGCTTACAACTGCAGTTAGCGCTCAACAACGCTATGCCATTATTGACACCAAGTACATTCTGAGTAAAATACCAGAATACAAAGAAGCAGATAAAAAACTGCAGCTGGTAGGAGAACAATGGCAGAAAGAAATTGACGATAAGCAGGCTGTTCTAGACAAAATGTATAAAAACTACGAGGCAGAGCAGGTAATGTTAACCGAGGAATTAAAGAAAAAACGGGAAGATGAGCTTTTTGTAAAAGAAAAGGAAATCCGCGATTTGCAGAAAAAGCGCTTCGGATACGAAGGAGATTTGTTCAAGGAACGTCAAAAATTAGTTAAACCTATACAGGATAAAGTATACAATGCCATCCAAAAAATAGCAGTAGCAAGGGTTTATGATTTTATCTTGGATAAAAGTGAAGGAATTACCGTTATATTTGCCGACCCCAAACTGGATAAATCAGACGAGGTTTTGAGAGAGTTGGGCATTAGAAACTAGTTAATCAAAAACAAACAATAAATTTCATTACAATGAAAAAATTTCTCTTTGTGTGTGTGGCAATCGCTGCGGTTACACTTTTCTCTAACAGCGCCAGCGCTCAGGTTAAGATTGGTTATTTTGATGAGCAAGCTGCCCTTTCTTTGTTTCCTGGTATTGCAAAAATTGATACCCTTTTAAATAGCTACAGAATAGACTCTTTGCAAGAAGAGTACAAATATACACTGGGCGACTATCAACGCAGAGACAGCATTTTCAAAAAAGATTCAGCTACCATGCCTCCAAAAGCAAGAGAATTGGCTACCAGAGAATTGTTACAGGCCCGTTACAAATTGGTAAACTGGACTGAATATTCTCAGCAAATGGAACAAGCTAAATACGAAGAGCTGGTTGATCCATACAGACAAAAACTATATGCTGCCGTTCAGGAAGTAGTTGCTGAGCAGAAGTATACATTGGTTTTAAAAGCAGAAACCATTTCTCCTTATGTAAGACCTAATTTATTGGATAATATCACGATTCGTGCAGCTATGAAATTGAAACTTCCTTTACCAAAGGAAATTGAAGATGCATGGAAAGCAGCTACTGGTAGCAGCACTCCAGCTCCTGCAAAACCAGCGGCTAAGCCAGCAGGAAAAGGATAGTCGGCTGATAATAATTAAAGCATTCATACAACCTCTCTGATTTACTTCAGAGAGGTTTTGTTTTTATCTTTAGACCATGCAACCATCAGCACCTATTGGCGTTTTTGACAGTGGATACGGAGGTTTGACCATTTTGAAAGAACTGGTTAAGACACTACCCCAATATGATTATCTCTATTTAGGAGATAACGCCAGAGCGCCTTATGGCACCCGTTCTTTCGAAACGGTTTACCAATATACATTAGAGGCAGTAGACTGGTTTTTTCAACAGGGTTGCGAGCTGGTGATATTAGCCTGCAATACTGCTTCTGCCAAGGCATTACGCACCATACAACAAAAAGATTTGGCCAATTACGGGCCATCTAAAAGGGTTCTCGGGGTGATCAGACCCACCGCTGAAGTGATTGGTCGTTTCTCAGAATCGGGCCAGCTGGGGGTACTGGCAACCAAGGGGACCGTTATCAGCGAAAGCTATATTCTGGAAATTGCCCATTTCTTTCCTGAAATGTCGGTTTATCAGCAGGCTTGTCCCATGTGGGTGCCCTTGATTGAGAACGGAGAGCATGAAGGGGCAGGAGCAGACTATTTTGTAAAAGAAAGTCTTGGTCAGCTTTTGCAACAATCACCTGCTATCGATACCATTTTACTGGCTTGTACCCATTATCCGCTGCTGATGCCCAAAATATCGGCCATTCTTCCTGATCATATTCAACTGATAGCACAGGGAGAAATTGTAGCGCAAAGTCTGGCAAATTACCTGGAAAGACACCCAGCTCTGGAGGACAAATGCTCCAAAAAGGGGCAAATCAGGTTCTGTACCACCGATTCCACCACTGATTTTGATGAGAAAGGGGCTATTTTCTTCGGAAAATCCTTGAAATCGGAGCATATACTATTGGGTCATTAATCTTTTTTACTTAATTTTGCCGTCCTTTCACAAGCGGCGGTATGGTGACTGCAGCATTGAAATGAAACCATATTTTAGGGTTAGTAAAAAAAGACATCAATGAAACGTACATTCCAACCACACAAGCGTCGTCGTAAAACCGTACACGGTTTCCGTAAACGTATGGAGTCTGCTAATGGCCGTAAAGTACTGGCAAGCCGCAGAGCGAAAGG
>CALEST010000044.1 GCA_937907555.1 uncultured Sediminibacterium sp. | reverse complement strand
AGCATTTACTGCAATAATCATGGCTAGTCATTTACATCTGTAACTCCGCCGGAAACGGTAAATTTCATGGCATCTGCAGCACCAATATTGGGCAGGGGCTTAATCTTGCTTCTGGGCACAAAATAAGTAATGCCCGAAATGGCATAGGAATGGGGCACATAAACGGTTACATGGTCCTGTAATCCGAAATCGGCACTGCTTTCCTGGGTGATGAACCCAACTCTCCAGATATCTTCCCCGTCTACATTTACCAGCACCGGCTGATTGAATTTCTTTTTGTTTCCGGCAAAAGCTTCCAGAAAATCCTTTACAGAAGAATAAATAAACTTGATACCGGGGGTTTTCTCCAGAACGGTATCTAATAAAGCCACAATACGATTAATGGCAAATAAGGAAGAAAGCCAGCCTACCAGTAAAACCACCCCAATTACCACCACAAATCCCAGACCCGGCATACGGATAATATTACCATTGGCATCTCTTCTTACTAAATCCGGAGCCAGGTTTTGCAGAAAGCTGGGCAATAGATTGTCTACCACATTAAACAGGCTGATCACCACCCAGAAAGTGATTCCAATGGGTGCCAGTACAATCAATCCCTGAAAAAAATACTGTAATAACCGTTTTAAAATGGCTTTGAAAGTCATATATGCTGCAAGATAGGCTAAGTATGGGCATTTACCACCCATCCTGCTTCAGAGCGTGTTTAACAATAATTTAATAAAAAACTTAATGGAAACTTTGGTAACGAAAATAGTTTCCATAGTTTTGCGTCCGAATTTTTCATTATGGAGCAAAGAATTGTTGAAAAAGCCCAGGAACTCTTTTTCCGATATGGATTAAAGAGTATTACCATGGACGATATCGCATCTAACTTGGGCGCCAGTAAAAAAACCATTTACCAGTATTTCAAGGACAAGGATAGTCTGGTGGATGCTGTTGTACAAAGGGAAATAGAGCAGGACATGCAGGAATGCGGCCATATTGCCGTGAGTTGCGAGAATGCTGTTCACGAAGTTTTCAAGGCATTTGATATGCTGCAGGAAATGTTGACCACTATGAATCCCGCCATCATTTTTGAAATGCAGAAGTATCATCCGGAAGCATACAGGAAGATGAACGCCCACAAAAACAAGTTTTTTGTAAACATTACCAAGGAAAATCTGATAAGAGGTATTGCAGAAGGCAACTACAGAGAAGATGTGAACATAGATATTCTTTCCAGATACAGAATCGAAAGTGTATTCCTGGGTTTTAATCCTGAAATATTTATGCAGGGGAAGTTTACACTGATTGAAGTAGAAATGGAATTAATGGAACATTATTTATATGGCATTTGCACGCCAAAAGGGCAAAAATTAATTCATAAGTATAAAAAGCAAAGAGAAAAATAATATGTACAAGCGAATCAAAATGTTCAGTGTACTGAGTTTATTGATGTTGGCCGGTGCTACCAATGCACAAAAAGCCAACCGATACGAATTCAGTGTGCAACAAGCTGTGGCATTTGCACAGAAGAACAATGTGCAGGTAAAAAATGCCCTATTGGCCATTCAGGCTCAAATGCAGACAAACCGGGAAATAACAGCATCAGCCTTACCAACCATATCCGGTTCTATTGCTGCCAATCATTTTCCGAATGTGGCAGTGCAAACAATTCCCAACTTTATTTCACCAGCTACCTATCAAGTATTGGTGAATGAGGGCGTGAAAGATGGAAATGGGAATCCCATACAAATGCCAGGCGACTTTGGTTTCATTGCTGCCCAATTCGGTACAAAGTGGAATTCAACTGTGGGTGTTTCACTACAGCAGTTGTTGTTCGACGGGCAGGTATTTATTGGTTTACAGGCCAGGAAAGCTTCCATTGATTTTCAGGAAGCCGCTGCAAAAGTAACCGAGGAGAATATCAAAACAAATATTTACAAAGTGTATTATCAGCTGGTAGTAAGCAAAACCCAGATTGAATTGCTGGATGCAAATATCAAGCGATTGCAAAAACTGGATTATGATGTGAAAGCATTATACAAAAATGGTTTTGCCGAAAGAATTGATATTGACAAAATAGAGGTTCAGCTGAACAACCTAAGCACAGAAAAAATAAAGGCAATGAACAGCATTGCCATGGGGTATATTGGACTTAAGACGCTTATTGGTATGCCGGCTGCAGACACCCTGGTTTTAACAGACACACTCGATTACTATCAAATTAAAGATGATCTTACGAAGCAGGAGTATAACTACGAGGATCGTAAAGATTTTCAATATCTTTCTACAGCCAAGCTATTGAATAATTACAATGTAAAAAGGTATGAGCTGAGCAAATTACCTACCGTTGCTCTGGGAGCATCTTATAGCAAACTGGCCCAAAGAAATCAGTTTAACTTTTTTGGTAAAGGAGATTGGTTTACTGCTTCCTCTATCGGATTAAATATCTCTGTTCCAATTTTCAGTGGGTTTGCAAAAGATGCCAGAATAAAGAAGGCTAAAATTGAACTGGAACAAACCAGCAATCAGTTGGAGAACCTGAAACTGAATATTGATCAATCCGTTGAGCAGGCGAGATTGAAATACAAGACCGCCATTGCTACTTTGGATTTTCAGAAAAACAATATGACACTGGCAGAAAAAGTATACCAGCAAACCAAGAAAAAATACGAAGCAGGTACTGGATCCAATACAGAAATCAATGCTGCTGATGTAGACCTGAAAGCTGCACAAACCAACTATATCGCGGCCCTTTACGATGCCATCATAGCAAGAGTAGATTATTTAAC
>CALEST010000043.1 GCA_937907555.1 uncultured Sediminibacterium sp. | reverse complement strand
CATATTGATGGCGCTTTGCAAACGGGTATATACCCCAATTTTTTCCAGCATTGCCTGCATGGCCATGGCATTGATTACTGTTGCCAGCATACCCATATAATCGCCGTGCGCTCTTTCAATCCCACTGTCGGCTTCATTCATCCCTCTGTAAATATTGCCACCACCAATTACAATAGCCACTTGAACACCCAGGTCAGTTACCCTTTTAATATCATGGGCATATTGCTCAATAATTTTAGGGTTAAAGGGATCGCCGTTTCTTTGATCGCCCAATAAAGCTTCTCCGGATAATTTCAAGAGGATACGTTTGAATTTTGGTAGCATAGCTAGAGGTTATTTAAGTGAGTAGGTTACAAAAGTACAAAAGCCCCTCCGATTATTGGGAGAGGCTTTTGAAAATATTTGGTTTCTGATGATTAACCTAAAGCAACACGCTTGAATTCAGTAACAGTTACGTTACCAGCGTTCTTTAAGTAAGCTTCAACAGTAATAGAACCGTCTTTTACAAATGCCTGAGCTAGTAATGTATTCTCTTTAAAGAATGCATTCAATTTGCCTTCAGCAATTTTAGCTACCATTTCTTCAGGTTTGCCAGCCATCTTAGGATCAGCTTTCATGGTTTCTAACACGATAGCTCTTTCTCTTTCGATGGTATCAGCAGGGATGCTGTTTGCATCTACAGCAAGTGGATTCATAGCAGCAATCTGCATAGCTACGTCCTTACCAGCTTCAGGAGCTTCAGCGCTTAATCCTACCAACACACCCATACGGTTTGCACCGTGGATATAAGAAGCAACATAAGGAGCTTCAATTCTTTCGAACTTGGCAACACCAATTTTTTCACCAATCGCAGCCAACTTATCGTTGATCATATCGGCTACTTTAGCACCATTGATGCTTACTTCGTTTAGTTCTTCAGCACTCTTAACGTTGTTGGCAACCGCTGCATCAGCAATAGAAGTAGCGAAGGCAACGAAATCAGCGTTCTTAGAAACGAAGTCGGTTTCGCAGCTAATGCAAACGACAAATCCAACTTTATTGTCAGCAGAAGTACGAGCAATGATTACTCCTTCTTTTGCTTCTCTGTCGCTACGCTTGGCAGCCACTTTCTGGCCTTGCTTACGTAACCAATCAATCGCAGCTTCAAAATCACCGTTGGTTTCAGTTAAAGCTTTTCTACAATCCATCATACCGGCACCAGTGGCCTGACGTAATTTATTTATATCGGCAGCTGTAATAGTTGCAGTTGACATAATTATTTCAATTTAAAAGATTCAATAATAAAGCTTATCTGGCTCCGCCACCTGCAGGTCTGCGGTTACCGCCACCAGCTGGAGTACGACGCTTTGGAGCACCACCAGGACCACCGGCAGGAGCAGCACCACGGCCTCTTCCACCACGACCAGCTTCAGATTGTGCTTCAGCTTCCAAACGACGAGCTCTTGCTTCGTTCTCATTGTTGTTGTCATCAGACTCTTCTTCGTCTTTAGAAGCCTGGCGCTCAGCCAAACCTTCTGCAATAGCAGCAACGATGTAGTTAGTGATGATAGCAATAGACTTAGTAGCATCATCGTTCGCTGGAATAGCGAAGTCAACTTTATTAGGATCACAGTTGGTATCAACCATACCAAAAGTAGTAATACCCAAACGCTTAGCTTCTGCTAAAGCAATATGCTCGTGACCAATGTCAACTAAGAATAAAGCTGCAGGAAGACGGCCTAACTGAGCAATACCGCCCAATACTTTTTCCATCTTGTCCTTATCGCGGGAAAGGGTTAATCTTTCTTTCTTGGTTAAGCTGTCAGCACTTCCGTCAGCCAACATTTTTTCAATGCTCTGCATTTTCTTCACGCTTTTACGAACAGTGTTGAAGTTGGTAAGCATACCACCTAACCAACGTTCTGTAGCATAAGGCATGTTTACACGCTTAGCGCATTCAGTAACAATTTCTTTTGCTTGTTTCTTGGTAGCAACAAACATGATTTTCTTACCGCTCTTAGCAATTTGCTTAATAGCAGCTGCAGACTCCTGTAGGTAGTCAACAGTTTTGTTAAGATCAATAATGTGAATACCTTTTTTCTCAGCAAAGATGTAAGGCAACATCTTTGGATTCCACTTCTTTTTCAGGTGACCAAAGTGTACGCCGGCCTCCAGTAGTTGCTGTTGTAGTGAAGTGTTATTTTCCATTGTGGTGAATTATATAATTTTTTAAAATTTATTTCAGGTAGATATTCAATACAACGATTAACGCTTACTGAACTGGTAGCTTCTACGGGCTTTCTTATGACCAAATTTCTTACGTTCAACACTACGTGGATCACGCTTCAATTGACCAGCTGCTTTTAGTGCAGGACGTAATTCAGGATTCACCTCAATCAACGCACGAGCAATACCTAGTTTAGCTGCTTCAGCCTGACCTTTCAAACCACCGCCAGTAGCGTTGATAATGATATCAAACTTACCTTCTAATTCAGTAGTTTTTAAAGGAGCTTCTACTTGGTTCTGTAAATAAACCAGTGGGAAATAAGCTTTGTAGTCTTTGTCGTTTACAGTTATTTTTCCTTCGCCTTTGCTGATGAAGACACGTGTAACGGCTTCTTTACGGCGACCAACTGCATTTTTTTGTTTTTCCATTTTGTTTATGCTTGGCGTCTGGCATTGCTACCAGACAATGTTTTAGAATTTAAGTTCCTTAGGTTGCTGAGCGGTATGAGGATGTGCAGTTCCGGCATACACGAATAATTTTTTGATCATTTTACGACCTAATTTATTCTTTGGTAACATGCCTTTTACAGCTCTTTCCATAATTACTTCTGGACGACGCTTTAATAGACTGCCAGCAACTTCTTCTTTTTTACCGCCTGGGTAACCAGAGAAGTTTAGGTATACTTTATCTTCTAACTTATTACCAGTGAAAGCAACTTTCTCTGCATTAATTACGATTACGTAATCGCCACAGTCTACGTGTGGAGTGTAATAAGCTTTGTTTTTGCCGCGCAATACAGCAGCAATCTTAGATGCAATACGTCCCACGGTTTGATTAGTACCATCAACTACATACCAGTTGTGTTGAACGGTAGCCGCATTCGCATGCTTGGTGGTGAAATGAAGTTTACTCATGATTCTTTGTTTTAAGTGAAATCGGCGCTATCCCACCGATTAGAATATCCCATTTTTTGGGAGGGCAAAGGTCTGCATTGGCAATGGAACAACCAAGAAATCAGGGAATTATTTTGGGGGTACTATTCACAACTAATTGATTTTCAATAAAAATTTGTGCAAGTTTTTTTCATCTACCTTTGCAGATATGGGATTTTTACAATTTTCAGGGCAGGATTTATTTGATGGAAAGCAGTTTTTAGG
>CALEST010000042.1 GCA_937907555.1 uncultured Sediminibacterium sp. | reverse complement strand
TGGGTTGATTCCTGCCTATTTAAAAACTGCCTATAAAAAGGAACCCGTATTTGGTAATAGCAAAGTAGTTTTTACCATTGGCCAAAACACTTTTGAAGAAAGTCTGGGTCCGGAATTCCTTAAGCGAGCTGTGATTAATGTGAACGTGAAAGATAAAGACCTTGATGTTTTTAAAGACAGCAACAATACTGCCCTGTTTAAAGGGGGAGCACATTTTGCAGACGCCATTTCATTTGGTTCCGATGTAATTGATAAAAAACTGGTGGACGAATTTTCCAAAGTGAAAGGCAAAAAGGTAATTCCATTCAAAGGATGGGATTCTGATTTAACAGAGTATTTAGAATTGTACAACGACCTTGCGGGTAAGTAAAACCAGAACATGTTAGCTAATTTTAAACTGCATTTTGCACGAATTTTCTTCTTTGTTTTTTTGATTTTCTCAGCAGCATGTACCCGAATTACCACCACTGAACTGGGTGCAGGACTAATACCTGTAGTAGACGGGGTAAATACTTTTGATACTATTATGGAGTTGCAGACAGACACATTTAATGAGTCTGATACAACCCGCATATACAATGCCAATAATATGGTGATTGGGGCAATTACCAATGATCCCATTTTTGGTACAACACAGGCTGAATTGAATTTTGAACTGAAGCCATCTTTTTATCCTTTCAAGGTTCCGGGAACCAAGGATAGTCTTGTGGTTGATTCCGCTGTGCTCATTTTGAGTTATAAGGGATATTATGGCGACTCTACTCAGCCACTGAATGTTTCTGTTCATGAAATAAGCCCAACAACTCCTCTGGATCCTTTCTATAATTATCCGGTAAATTTTCCGGCCGTAAAACCTGTTAGTACGATTGGTGCTTTATCTAATACCATTCCCCTGGACATCAGAACATTGGCCGATTCTGTAAATAACAGATTTGAGAACGCTAATAATCAAATCAGAATTCCTTTGAGAATGGATGTGGCCCGCAGGTTTCTGAAAGACTATGATTCAACAAATGCATACCTGAATGATAGCGCCTTCCAATCTTATTTTAAGGGCTTCTCTATTAAAGTACAATCTTCCAATCCGGCCAATGCACTGTTATATGTGAATTTGCTGGATACCAATACTAAATTGGCTTTGTATTATAACACCAGCACAACCGGAGCAAGTGTAAGAGATACTTCAGTTATTTATTTCAAGTTTAACTCTGCTTTTGGAGGATACGCCAATTTTGTTACCAGAAATACAACAGGTGCAGAAATCAGCAACCGAATTACTACAACCTCCAGGCCAGACTCCCTAGTATATGTGCAAAGTGCTCCCGGGACCTATGTACGCATTCGCGTTCCAGGTTTGCAAAACCTGAGTAACCGTATTATACATCGCGCAGAATTGATTGCAGAACAAGTGCCTGACGACAATAATATCATGACCCTTGACCGTTATTTTCAGGCGCCAAGGCTTCTGTTGCTTAGTGCTTTTGATTCAGCTAAGAACCAGAAAAGAAGTATCCCCAACGATTATATAGTGGGTTCTTCCGGACCTAATACAGTAGATTTTGGCGGGTTCAGAACTTTCAAAACAATCAATGGCTACGATAGGGTTGCTGCCTACAATTTTGTTATAAGCCGATATGTTCAAGGTATTGTTACACGCAAAGACTCTTCGTTTACATTGCGTTTATCAGCACCGTCTAACGATTCATTGAATTATTTCCCCCCATTCCCGAATAATTTTGTTTCTCAGATGTATTATTTAAGCCCTGCTCAAACCAATGAGCTTTCCAATGGTCGGGTTCGCCTTGGTGGAGGATCGCATAGCAGATTCAGAATGCGTCTGAGAATTGTTTATTCAAGGATTTAATTTTACAACATTTAAAAACTATAATATGCCTTATTTATTTACCTCTGAGAGTGTATCTGAAGGACATCCGGACAAGGTTGCGGACCAGATATCAGATGCGTTGATTGATAACTTTTTAGCGTTTGATCCGCAGAGTAAAGTGGCTTGTGAGACATTGGTTACGACTGGTCAGGTAGTATTGGCCGGGGAAGTAAAGTCTAAAGCTTATTTGGATGTGCAGGAGATTGCGCGTGGTGTTATTCGCAAGATTGGCTATACCAAGAGCGAATACATGTTTGAAGCGAACAGCTGTGGTATTTTATCTGCGATCCATGAGCAGAGTTCAGATATTAACCAGGGGGTAGATAAGAAGAAGAAAGAAGAGCAGGGAGCAGGAGACCAGGGTATGATGTTTGGTTATGCAAGCAATGAAACCGAAGACTATATGCCATTGGCTTTGGACTTAGCGCATAAGATTCTGATTGAACTGGCTGCTTTGAGAAGAGAGAACAAAGCCATTAAATACCTAAGACCTGATGCCAAGAGTCAGGTAACTTTGGAATACAACGATAACAATCAACCCGTAAGAATCGATGCGATTGTGGTATCTACCCAGCACGATGATTTTGATACGGAAGCGAAAATGTTGGCCAAAATCAAAAAGGACATCATTGAGATCTTGATTCCAAGAGTAAAAGCGAAATACAAGAAATACGCGAAACTATTTAATAAAGACATCAAGTACCATATTAACCCTACGGGTAAGTTTGTAATTGGTGGTCCTCACGGAGACACGGGTTTAACCGGCCGTAAGATCATCGTAGACACTTACGGTGGTAAAGGGGCGCATGGTGGTGGAGCTTTCAGTGGTAAAGACCCAAGTAAGGTAGACCGTTCTGCAGCCTATGCTACCCGTCATATTGCAAAGAACCTGGTAGCTGCTGGCGTAGCGGACGAAATCTTAGTTCAGGTTTCCTATGCTATTGGTGTGGCTCAGCCTACATCCATTAATGTGAACACATTTGGTACAGCCAAAGTGAACCTGAACGATGGCCAAATTGCGAAGATAGTAGAGGGCTTATTCGATATGCGTCCTTACTTTATTGAACAGCGCCTGAAGCTAAGAAACCCTATTTACAGTGAAACAGCAGCTTATGGCCATATGGGTCGCAAGCCGGAAGTAGTTACCAAGACTTTCAGAACTCCGGATGGCAAGGAGAAGAAGGTAAAAGTGGAACTATTTACCTGGGAGAAGCTGGATTATGTAGCCAAAGTGAAGAAGGCTTTTGGGTTGAAATAGGCCTAAATATTAATATATCGTCATCCCTTGCAGAAATGCAGGGGATTTTTTTATATTAGGGTAATGAAAACCAGATTAATCGTATTTGGTTCGCTGGCAGCTTTGTTCTTTTTTATCCTTAGAGTGCTAGGAGCGAACCTAATAACAGAAGCCACACCATTAGGGATAGTCAACCTTGAATTTGCCAGTACTGCAGAAGAACTCAATGCTGTGCTTTTTGGCTGGTCTAATGCCGATGTCAAAGCCAATATTTACATTGATTTTGTTTTTATACCTTTTTATGTGTTGTTTTTTTCTACGGCTGCGCTGGCTTGTTCCCGCGCTTGGAAGAATGCTGGAATGCAATACGCAGGTAAATCTCTTTCTAAAGCTGCATACGTTGCGGGTGCACTTGATTTGGTTGAGAACAAATTTATGCTCGATAGTTTTGCTGGTAGTTTTTCCGATACTACACTGTTGATTACCAATTTGTGTGCCGGGGCTAAATTTTTATTGTTGCTGGTGGTTATACTGTATATTGTTATCAGTTTACCATTTATCTCTTCTATAAAAACAAATGATGGAAGCCAATCCCTGGAAAATTAATGCTGAAAAACTGGTTTACAATAATCCCTGGATATCCCTTACAGAATACGATGTTATTAACCCCGGTGGCGGAAAGGGCATTTACGGAAAAGTCCATTTCAAAAATATTGCAGTAGGCGTGCTGGTATTGGACCATGAACTGAATACCTATCTGGTAGGCCAGTTTCGGTTTACTTTAAATGCCTATTCATGGGAAATGCCGGAAGGAGGTTGCCCGGTGGGATCGGATACGCTGGAAAGCGCCAGGCGTGAGCTATTGGAGGAAACGGGTCTCGTGGCCAAAGACTGGACGCTTTTGTTCCAAATGCATTTGTCCAACTCTGTTTCAGATGAACTGGCTGTTATATACCTTGCCAGAGATTTACAGCAGTTTGAATCGGATCCTGAAGAAACAGAACAGTTGCAGGTAAAGAAAATACCTTTTGCTGAAATGCTTGATATGGTTGAAACAGGGCAAATTACCGACTCTATGACCGTTGCTGCAGTATATAAAGTTCAACTCTTAATGCTTCAGGGCAAATTGAAATAAATACATTTGCAGATGGCTATTAAAAAATCATCTATAATTATTGGTCGTCAGCCGCTGGTGGAAGCACTGCAATCCGGAAAAGCAGTTGATAAAATTTTATTGCAAAAAAATGCGAACGGGGAAGTAGTACAGCAAATCAGGGCACTCTCAAGGGAGCATAATATTCCCATTCAACTCGTACCAGTAGAGAAATTAAACGGTCTTACCAAAGCCAATCACCAGGGTGTTATTGCCTTTGTTGCATT
Organism: uncultured Sediminibacterium sp.; assembly: GCA_937907555.1. GTDB lineage: Bacteria > Bacteroidota > Bacteroidia > Chitinophagales > Chitinophagaceae > Sediminibacterium. Next base: position 4,012 of record CALEST010000042.1, on the reverse strand, counting down.
GGTACAATATCTGGATTTGCAGCAGGTGATTGATCATGTAGTATCTAACGGGGATGTTCCATTGTTTCTGATGCTGGACGGCGTAACCGACGTGCGCAATATTGGTGCTATTGCCAGAACAGCTGTATGCTGTGGTGCGCAGGCTATTGTAATACCTGATAAGGGGGTAGGTGCTTTAAATGAAGAAGCCATGAAAAGCAGTGCCGGGGCACTGGAGAAAATTCATATCTGCAGGGTGAATAGTTTGCTGAAGGCTGTTGATGACTTACACCTGAATGGAATTGCGGTCTACACAAGTGAAATGCGTGCAGATAAAAATGTTTACGATTTAGATTTTACTGCTCCCTGTTGTGTTATCATGGGAGATGAGGGCAGGGGGGTACAACCGTATCTGGCCAAAGCTGCAGATGCTTTTTTTAAAATTCCTATGGCGGGGAAATTTGATTCACTTAATGTGTCAGTAGCTACAGGCATGATTTTATATGAAGGCATGAAACAGCGGATGCATTCTTCATAAGCAATTGGGTTAGAGAAACGATTATGCTGATTTTAAATAGGAGTAGTCTGATGAAAGAAAATAAAATTACGTTGGTTGAGTGTCCCAGAGATGCCATGCAAGGCTGGAAAAATTTTATTCCTACAGCAGATAAAATCCGGTATCTGAATGCATTGCTTAAGGTTGGTTTTGATGTGCTGGACTGCGGTAGTTTTGTATCTGCCAAAGCTATTCCGCAAATGGCAGATACGGCAGAAGTAATCTCTAATTTGGATTTGCACGATTCTGCAACAAAGTTATTGGTGATTGTTGCCAATGAACGAGGCGCAGAAGAAGCAGCAAAATTTGATAAGATCTCTTACCTGGGCTTTCCTTTTTCAATCTCCCCCAGTTTTCAGTTAAGAAATACCAATAGCAGTCTTGAAGAAAGTTTTGAAAGGGTAAAAGCCATTCAGTTATTGTGCGAAAAGCATGGTAAACAATTGGTTATTTATTTAAGTATGGGTTTTGGCAATCCATATGGAGATCCTTATGGAGAAGATATTTTATTTTATTGGGCCAGTAAGATGACAGAACTTGGTATACGAATTATTTCGCTGGCTGATACAGTGGGTATGGCAACACCAGCCCAGATCAGCAGTGCGTTGCAAAGTCTGATTCCAAAGTATCCGCAAGTTGAATTCGGGGTGCATCTGCACGCAGACCCTATTAACTGGGAACCGAAACTGGAAGCTGCATTAGCCGCAGGCTGCCTGAGATACGACAGTGCTATTAAAGGCATCGGTGGATGTCCAATGGCTCAGGACGATTTGGTGGGAAATATGGATACAGAAAAAATGCTTGGTTATTTTCAGGAGAAGAAGGTAGATAGCTCAATTGATACAAAGTGGTTACAGGACTGTAGTAGCATGGCTGTTCAAATTTTTCAATAATTGTTTCATGAAGTTTCATTATGATTTTCCAATAAAGAAAATGGATGCTCCCATTGCGCATCATCACAGGATAATGATGATTGGGTCCTGTTTTACGGAAAATATTGGTCAGTATTTACAAAATCATTCTTTTCAGATACTTGAAAATCCGAATGGAATTTTGTTTAATCCTGTTAGTGTTGCAGATGCCATTCAATCATATATACAAAATCAAAAAGTTAGAGAAGAAGAATTATTTCAGTTAAATGAAACATGGCATAGCTGGAAATTTCATAGTCGTTATTCGGGTGTTTCAAAAGAAGACGCCCTTACGAAAATGAATCTAAGTATTGAGGAAGCACATCATTTTTTAAAGACAGCCAGTTATATGATTGTAACTCTCGGGTCTTCCTGGGTATATGAATTAACAGATTTGGCAAATGGAGTTGCAGGGACAATTGTTGCCAATAATCATAAAGCACCGGCTTCCTGGTTTCAGCGCAGGCTATTATCAGCAGAAGCGATTAAATCGTTACTGAAATCTCTGATTACTTCTTTGCATCAGTTTAATCCTATTCTGCAAATCATTTTTACCATTAGCCCTGTAAGGCATTTGCGTGAAGGCGTAATTGAAAACAATCGCAGCAAAGCCGTTTTAATTCAGTCAGTTCATGATCTTGCAAATGAGTATGAGCAACTGTATTATTTTCCGTCTTACGAGTTGGTAATAGATGATTTAAGGGATTATCGCTTTTATGCGGAGGATTTGGTTCACCCTAATTATCAGGCTACTCAATATGTGTGGGAAAAATTTGTAGATGCCTGTATAGATGCTAACAGTGCTCAATTATTTAAAACGATAAGGGAAATTAAACTGGCCTACCAGCACAAGCCTTTTAATCCTTCAACGCAGCAACATCAGCAGTTTTTACATAAATATAAAGCGGTAACCCAAAGACTGCTTGAACAATATCCCTATCTGAAGTTAAAGCAAGAGCTGGATTATTTTATTACAGGAACTAGAAATCAGGAACCGGGGGATTAATCAGAGCGGATTCCAGCGTAATTAATTTGCACAAGGAGGCCATTTCCTTTTTTTGTAAAAAATTTTCAATCTCTGCCTTATGCAACAGGCCGGTTATAATAACTATTGTTTTATTGCTGTTAGCATTCAGCTGATCCCAAATTTTTTTATTGATTGCTGCGCTTCTTTCATCCCAGAAGTCAAGTTGGGAATTATACCAGTTGCCATAAGGCTGAAGGGCGGGAAATTGAAGCGTTAGTCTTCTGATAAAATGTTTTTCCTTATACAGTATATTTTCAATTGTGTCTGTGAGTGATGCTCTGTTCATTTGGAGCAAAGAACTGTCGAGTATTTGGAGAAAAGCAGTGTTGATTTCTGTATATTTTTCATATTCATCCGACTCGGGGCTGTTTAGTAGTCCCTGCTGATATACATTGGATAAAGTTTCCTGATGACTCTTTTCCATTGCTCTATTGTAAGCTATATATGTTTTTCTGTTCGGAATATAAACGTCAAAGGGAGAAATGCATACCTGTTTATTTTTTTTCTGATATTTTCTAACAGCCCTGTACTCAATGGGATTTTTCCATATTCCCAGCCATTCAGCAGTTTGTGCACCCCAGACTTTGTTGATGGAACAATTACTTATAATAGTAGAATCCAGTTCCATTAATATGAGATCGGGATTAATCCGTTTGATAGCATTGTACATGCTCTTAACGGTTAACATTTTATTGCCATTGTGTTTGGTGCCAATAATGATTACTCTGTTGGGAGAAGGTTCGGCTTGTAACACAGAAGTCAGCAGCAAACAGGAAAGCAGAAGCCAACCTGGGCAAAGCTTAAAATAAGGTTTGTACACCATGTGCAATTTTAAATTCATGTTGTAATAACCATTTTTTTCGCCACATACCACCTGAATAACCAGTTAAAGAACGATCGCTTCCTATCACTCTGTGACAGGGAACAATGATGGCAATTTTATTTTTACCGTTTGTAGTAGCTGCTGCCCTGATTACTTTTGGGTCACCCAGTTTCTTGGCAAGGTCCATGTAGCTGATGGTTTTGCCAAATTCTATGTCCATCAGTTTGTTCCAGACTCTTATTTGAAAATCCGTACCATCCTGGTGTACCGGTAAATTGAATTGTCTTCTTTTCCCATGAAAATATTCAATCAGTTGTTCAGTGCACTGGTGCATGAGTTCTGTAATGCCAGGTACACCATGCTGTAACTGATCTTTGTTGTCTACAAAGCTCAGTTCGCCAATATAATGGTCATTGCCTCCTATCTGTAATAATCCTACCGGACTTTCATAATACGTATAATGCAATTCACCCATTGGCATATTTTAGCTATCTAAATATACAGAACAAACCCATTCATTACCCAATTTTAGCCCCATTTACTACGGGTAAATTGGGTTCAAGTAAAATCACCTGATTCTGTTGATCATATACGCCTAATACAAGGCATTCACTAAAAAAATGGGCAATTTTTTTGGGCGGGAAATTAACTACTGCGATGATTTGTTTGCCAATAAGGTCCTTCGGTTGATAATGGGCAGTAATTTGTGCAGATGA
>CALEST010000041.1 GCA_937907555.1 uncultured Sediminibacterium sp. | reverse complement strand
CGCTTACACTATGCTTACCCAAGCAAGTTTCCATTAGAAATACTGGAAGTGATGCAGAGACGCGACAATATTTGTAAGTACCTGGATATGCCTTTGCAACATGCCAGCAACAGCATGTTGAAAGCCATGCGTAGGAATATTACCCGCGAAGAAATGTCTGAATTGATTCATGAGATCAGATCCCGTGTACCGGGTATTTGTTTACGAACTACTTTGATTGCTGGTTTCCCGGGAGAAACGGAGGAAGACGTGGAAGAATTAAAAGAATTCTTACAGGAACATCGTTTTGACAGAGTAGGTATTTTCAGCTATAGTCATGAAGAAAATACCAGTGCCTATGATCTGGAAGACAATGTGCCTGCCGAAGTAAAAGCCGCCCGTGCGCAGGAAATCATGGAAGTTCAACAGGAGATTTCTTACGAGAAAAATCAGGAGAAAGTAGGCCAGATTTTCAAAGTGCTAATCGATAAAAAAGAAGCCGGACGTTATTTGGGAAGAACCGAGTTTGATAGCGTGGAAGTGGACAATGAAGTGGTGATTCATAGCAAGAAAAAACTCGCCATTGGCGAGTTCGTTCAGGTTAAAATAACCAAAGCTTATGATTACGATCTGGAAGGGGAAGTAGTGGGTTAAAATTTAAACCCGAATGTCAGCATCATATTCCCTCTGTTACCGGTTTGATTGGCGAAAGTGTTAGGCTTATCATTCAATCTGTATGCAAATACGGCATCCTTGTTCATGATATGTGAATAGGATAAGTCTATGAAAATACCTTTGTTTCTGTAACCAATACCTCCGGAACCAATTACCCTGCTGGCCTGAATAGCTTCATCCTGATAGGGACTTCCGTAATAGGCTGCACCCAATCTGAACATGATGGTATGAAACTTAAGTTCACCCCCGATTCTTGCGTTGATATTGCCTTTTAAATTGTCAACTATTGCCTCATTTAATGCAGCATAATAATTTCTGAATCCGGCGTCAAATGCGTTTTCTGAAGCAACAGCAAATCTTGCACCCTTATAATGAACATACTCCAGATCTGCACTAATGAACCCTTTTTGTAAACGGGTATCACTTACTTCTCTAAGTACAATGCTAAAGCTACCAATCGCTCTCCAGGGAGTAGTGATGGTATATTTGCTTCTGCCAGCCTGACCATTGTTTAAATTATCGCTGCTTTCGGAACGTCTGCCTGCATATCCTTCTGTATCTGCAATCAGGGATGCCCTGATTCTGTCTGTCATTGAAATGAACTGTGGACTGTGAAAGGCAAATCCCACTCTAACATAATCGGAGGGCTTATACATGGTCCCCAGTTTTAATCCTATACCCGCTCCCTGTGAAGTATAGGTTTCCCTGAATTCAAAAAAACTAAACTGATTGCCGGGATCGTTAGTGGCATCCCGCTCACTATAAAATAATTCTCTTGAATATTTAATAATTGGAATGACTAAACTGCCTCCAACATATAATTTGTCTGCCATATTACCTGCAAGCCCTAAAGCTACTTCGCTGTAACCTCCACTGGTTCGGGCATTGTACATTTGGTTGATACCAGATGAAATGGGTACTAAACTTTGGTATCCTGCTACGGAACCACCAGGACCGCTCAATGTATCAATCAAAAAAGTTCTAAAAGCTAAGGAAGAACCAAAAATATAATTACTGAGTGCTGCATTGGTATCTGCCCGGTCACGGGTTAATTCTTCCAGGTATTTTTCGGTAAACGAACTGAAATTATTCAATCCTCTGAAACTAACCTGATTATTGTAATTGGCCAGTTGATTCACCGAAATAGCGAAAGCAGAACTGGTCCATTTACTGTATCCATTTTTATTGCTGCCGGCCAGCACCAATCCGCTTGTTCCTAAACCAAACCCAGATCTTTTAGAACTGGTATCGTTTCCACGGTAATTGAATTTATTGTTATTGCTGATAAAGCCTGGTGATAATACCAGCTCTCTGGTTTTATATAAACCAATACCAGCAGGGTTTACGTGGTTGGCGGTAATATCACCTCCCAATGACCCCATTACTCCACCCACTGCCATGTTTCGGGCGGTTCCGTTCGGTGTGAACCAGGATAGCCTGATGGCTTCATCAATTGTCTGGGACTTTGCGGTTGGGGCAAAGAATGCCAGGCCGCTTATGAATAAGCTGAAATATTTTTTCATACTTGTTTTGTTAGTTACTGGCAATATTAGTTTCTGCCACCTCTGCCTGTACTTGCACTGGAACCGGTACTTTTGAATCCACCGCTTGAGCCGCCTGCATTGCTGTTTGTCATAGGTGTAGAGCCATTATTGCTAAAGGTTCTGATAGAACGGTCAAAGCTATTGGATTGACCACCTGGTGTGCTGGGAGTTGAGAATACTCTTTTTACCAAATTGCCAAAATTGTTGCTGCTTCCGTTAGAGCCTGGTGCATACCAGTTGCCACCTTTTGCTGAATTACTGTTGTTATACATTCTGTTTCTCAATGCACTCAAATTGGATCCGGCACCGGAAGTAATAAAATTAGCTTTTGGATTTGCATAAGTGATTACGGAGAAGAAAGGGTTGTTCCAGCCAATGGGATTCATAAAACCACCACCCATGAATCCACCTCCGTAAAAGCCGCCACCACCATAAAATCCACCACCAAAGAAATTATTCCATGCATTAAAACCAGGTCTGAAACCAAATCCAATATTCCATGGATTCATCATTGGATTCAACATCCATGGATTCATTAAATTGGCAAAGCCCAGACTATATGGAGAAAAATCATAACGCATATCATTCCAGTAGCTGAAATTATCTATTGAACCCCAGCGGTCTCTGTTGCCTACTTTCATTCTTAAATAACGATCGTCCATGGTACTAACGTATTCCTGGTAGCGATCATCACTGTTTTTGCCACTTGCATAAGCATAAGTCTCTCTTTCTTCTCCGGGTGAGAAATATACATCGTCTGGCGTTTGACCTGATTGATAGGCCGTGTTGCAGCCACTTAAGATGGTAACAAGTGTTAGCGCACTGAATACAAGCTTTTTCATGATTTTCCTTTTTAGGTGCATCAATTTGGTTGAATGAAGTTACATACATTTGCGCATGGTAACTACAAACAATTAAAGGCAAATTACATGCCAACTAACAAATGTTAGTGTTGTTTAGGTTAAAAAAAATAAAAATATTTATGGGAAAGGAGCTAACCTCAAGATCGCAGGATTATTCACAATGGTATAACGACTTAATTATCAAGGGCCAGCTGGCGGATTATTCAGCGGTAAGGGGCTGTATGGTTATCAAACCCTATGGGTTTGCCTTGTGGGAAAATATGAGGGATGTGTTAGACAAAATGTTCAAGGAAACCGGACACCAGAATGCTTATTTCCCCCTTTTTGTTCCCAAGAGCTTATTTGAAGCAGAAGAAAAGAATGCTGAAGGTTTTGCTAAGGAATGTGCGGTGGTTACCCATTACCGTTTAAAAACCGATCCCAATAATGCAGGTAAACTAATGGTTGATCCTGAAGCCAAACTGGAAGAAGAACTGGTGGTTCGTCCAACCAGTGAAGCCATTATCTGGAATACCTATAAAGGATGGATTCAAAGTTATCGTGATTTACCCTTGCTGATTAACCAATGGGCCAATGTAGTGCGTTGGGAAATGCGTACGCGTTTATTTCTGCGTACGGCAGAATTTCTTTGGCAGGAAGGTCATACGGCGCACGCAACTGCTGAAGAAGCTGTTGAAGAAACCAGACGTATGCTGGATGTTTACGCTGATTTTGCAGAAAACTGGATGGCATTACCGGTTATTAAAGGAGTGAAGTCGCCTAATGAGCGGTTTGCCGGTGCAGAAGATACGTATTGCATTGAAGCCCTGATGCAGGATGGTAAAGCATTACAGGCCGGTACTTCTCATTTCCTGGGTCAGAATTTTGCAAAAGCATTTGATGTAAAATTCAGTGACAAGAATAATAAACTCGATTATGTATGGGCAACCAGCTGGGGTGTTAGTACCCGATTGATTGGAGGATTGGTGATGGCGCATAGTGACGATGACGGATTGATATTACCGCCACGGATTGCACCCATACAGGTGGTAATTGTGCCTATCTATAAAGGAGAGGAACAGAAAGCTCAGATTGACGAAGTGGTAAGTGTAATGATGAAGGAAATGAAAGCCCTGGGCATTACTGTTAAGTATGATGATGCAGACAATAGCAGACCCGGATGGAAATTTGCAGAATACGAATTGAAAGGAGTTCCTGTTAGAATTGCAGTAGGAGCAAGAGACCTGGCTAATCAGGTGGTAGAAGTTGCCAGAAGGGACACCAAGGAAAAACAAACCATTTCTATTTCAGGAATTGGTGCCTATACTCAGGCATTGTTGAATGAGATTCAGGAGTCTATGTTCAATAAAGCAAAAGTATTCCAGCAGGAACATATTACTCCTGCCAATACCTGGGAGGAATTCGTAAACATACTGGATACCAAGGCAGGATTTGTATCTGCCCATTGGGATGGTACACCTGAAACAGAGGAAAAAATTAAGGAACTGTCAAAAGCAACCATTCGCTGCATCCCATTGGACAATCCTAAGGAAGAAGGGGTCTGCATTTTATCTGGAAAAAAATCTACTCAAAGAGTGTTGTTTGCAAGGGCATATTGATATATTTATTATATGGAATATAATAAATACAGTCTCAGCTTCAAAGGGAGTGGTGCATCCTATTTCAAGATATTGCTGGTCAATATCATTTTAGTAACGATTACCCTGGGATTGTATTATCCCTGGGCCAGAGCCCGCTCCTTACAGTATTTCTACAGCAATACCCTGTTCAATGGTCAAGCTTTTGTATTTACCGGAACGGGATCAGAAATGTTTAAAGGATTTATCAAAGCCTTTGTTTTATTGCTTGGGATATATGGATTGGTTACCTATCTGGTACTTAACGAACAGGAACTGGTAGGTGCCGCACTTTTTTATATCTTTTTTCTGCTGCTGTTACCGCTTGCCATTCATGGTTCCTACAGGTATCGATTTGCCAAAACAGTTTGGAGTGGCATCCGTTTTGGCTATACTGGAGACAAATGGGAATTGTTTGCGCTTTTTATTAAAGGGACTTTGTTAACGCTGGTAACTTTTGGAATTTATGGAGCCTGGTTCATGATGAATCTCAGAAGATATTTGTTGTGCAATGTAAAAATCGGGGATGCCAGATTTTCTTACAAAGGTGTGGGTGGAGAATATTTTTGGCTGAATGTAAAAGGATATTTTCTGAGCATTGTTACACTGGGTCTTTACTTTTTCTGGTGGCAAAAAGATTTGTATGCTTATTTTATTAATAACCTGAGATTAACCAGAGGAGATCAGACAATGTTATTGAGGTCAACTGCAACCGGAGGAGATTTTCTAGTTTTGATTCTGCTGAATCTCTTGCTTTTTATATTTACGCTTGGACTGGCTACCCCCTGGATTGCAGTAAGAACAATGCGATTTTTATTTTCCAATATGGTGCTGGATGGAACCATTGTCTTTGATGAATTACAACAGACCCAGCCCAATTATGATGATGCAACGGGTGAAGATATTGCCGACTTTTTAGACTTTGGATTTATTATATAATGGAAATACTCAACTCAGTTCAATATTTTGATGGATTGCAGGCAAGCCCTCAATCGGCATTGTTACATATTTCTGAAGCAGGGTTTTCTCTTCAGGTTGCTCCCATTTGGAATGCTGGAGCGCCGGTTTTGTATTTTCCCAAAGCCGAATGTTCCTTACAAAAAACCGATCATCAGCTCATTGTTTTTTTGAATAAAAAAACCGGAGCCTACTTTACCGTTGATAAACAAGACCCAACAGCAACCGCCATCATTCATTTGCTTGAACCTGTTGAAAAATCTTTCGCTACAAGCTTGTTTAAGTTGAATGCTTTTACCTTGTTGTTGATTGTTCTGCTATTGTTTTCCGGGGTATACTGGGGGATTGCAACTGTAGTTCCCTGGGCTGGCCTTAAAATCATCAAGCCCGAAACAGAAACAGAGATGGGAGAAAAAATGCATGAAGCGATGATGGGGGATGCCAGCATAGATAAAAGAAAAACCGCGCTGGTTCAGTCTTTTGCCAACTCACTGGAATTAAGCAAAATCTATCCGATTAAAATTACGGTGGTAAAAAATCAGGAAGTGAATGCCTATGCAATACCCGGAGGAAATATTGTGGTGTATACCGGCATATTAAGAACCATGCAATCGTCAGATGAACTGGCAGCCTTGCTGGGACACGAAGCCGCTCATATTACGGAACGACATAGCTTGCGATCAGTCCTTCGTTCTGCTGCAACAGGGTTAATGATATCAGTTATTTTCAATGATGTTTCCGGCATCTTATCTATTTTGGTAGAGAATGCAGAAGGATTGCGGTCGATGCAGTTTTCAAGAAGTATGGAAGAAAATGCGGATGAAGTGGGTATGAAAGTGCTGGTGAAGAATAAAATTAATCCACTGGCAATGAAACAACTGATGCAGACACTAAAAGACAATGCACCCGAAATGCCAACTGTTCTAAGTTTCCTATCTACTCACCCCGCAACGGATGACAGAATTAAACATGCGGAGTCTTTTGCAATTCCTTATAAAAACAGTTCCTTTGCAGCCAATCCTCTCAGGGATTCTATCTGGAGAGAACTAAAGTAAAATGAAGCAGAAAGAAATTCATCCCGCATTGCAGCCTTATCTGGAAGGACAAGCCATATTGATTGATAAACCCGTTCACTGGACTTCATTTGATGTTGTCAGGAAAATCAGAAATCTTACCCGTATTGTAAAAGTAGGACATGCCGGAACCCTTGATCCATTGGCAACCGGTCTCTTAATTGTTTGTACCGGAAAGTTTACCAAGCAAATCAATGAGTACATGGGGATGGAAAAGGAATACACGGGTACTTTTACTTTGGGGGCTACTACTCCTACTTATGATTTAGAATCAGAGCCGGTTAATTTTTGTAATACCGACCACCTGACCGAGTCACAAATACAAGCTGCTACACAGGAATTTACTGGACTGATTATGCAGGTTCCACCCATTCATTCTGCCATAAAGCAAGAGGGGAAACCGGTTTATTTAGCGGCAAGAAAGGGGATAGATGTGGTGCTGGAACCAAGACCTGTTACCATCCATGCATTTGAGATTGAAAAAATAGAAATGCCTGTGGTTTATTTCAGGGTGGTATGTTCAACGGGAACCTATATCAGAAGCCTGGCCCATGATTTCGGCAAGGCATTGGGAGTAGGGGCATATATGAGTTCACTTAGAAGAACCAGGATTGGCCATTTTCAGGTATCAGATGCAGAAAGCATGGAATCCTTCGAAACAAAAATTGAATTATTGAAAGCCTAGAAAGGTAGTCCTATTCCAAGCTGTAATGCAAAATTAGGAACCTTAATGCCATTGGGTCTGGTATCGTTCCAGGTAAAGTCTTTTATACTCATCCATCCATTGTTTGCCGCCCGAAGGGGATCTTTTAATTTATAGGCAAAATCTAGTCTGATCAGAAAATAAGACATATCGAATCGGAGACCTGTACCAATCCCAATTGCCATATCCCTTGTAAAATTGCTAAGCGAAAAACGGGTGTCAATATCGGTTGAGGCTGCTCTTTTAATATTCCATACGTTGCCTATATCCGCATACAATGCAGACCCTATTTTGAAGCTTCCAATGCTTGCTAATTGAAATCTGTACTCAACATTGAACTCCAGCTGCATATCCCCAAAACGATCCCTGAATGCATTGGCAGCCGTATCCCTTTCACTTTGGTTAGAGCTCCCCAATCCCAGTTGCCTCAATCTCCATGCACGCATGCTATTGGGTCCACCTGCAGAGAATTGTTTGTAGAAGGGGAGGGTAGGCCCAATAATGGTATCCCCGCCATAATTATATCCCATACCCGCAAAAGCCCTGTAAGCCAATTCAGATTTCGGAAACTTTACCGACTGCTTGTATTCTGTTTCTAGTTTTAAATAGCGATAAATATTGCCCTTTAGTCCAGGTATAAAACCAAATAGTCCTCCCGCTTCCTCTACCGCAATCCGGTAAAACTTATCCTTGGCCGGGTTTCTGCTTCCCTTTGAAGTTTTTACAAAAGAAAAACTCTGGCTCACAATACTACCTTCATTAAAAGATGCTTTCAGAAATGGATTTTTAATAATTAACTGATCCAGTGAATCCAGTTTAACAATAGAGTAGAGCTCAACATTGATGGGCTTATACAAGAAGGAGTTATTCCCTTTTTTCCATTCAAATCCATAACTGGTTGTGAAGTTGCGGATATTATAAAAATTTCTTCTGTCCACATAGCCCAGATTCACAGACCATAGGGTTCTTTTGTTATCCAGCAGGTCCAATCCCTTCCACGGTTTAAAGGGTTGAATGATTCCAGGGAATACATAGGTATGCCCGATGTTAAAAAGAAAGGTTTGAAACAACTGATCCGGCTGATTACTGCTGTTCAGGATATTCAATT
>CALEST010000040.1 GCA_937907555.1 uncultured Sediminibacterium sp. | reverse complement strand
CACTTAAAAACTTGTGCAAACTGGTTCCAAAATAATCGCACTCCAAGTCGGGAATTGCGAAGTCTAATAAGCCAAAAGAGTGTGCTCCATCTACAATCACTTCCAATCCACGCTGATGCGCCATCTGACAAATCTTTTTAACCGGCAATATCTGTCCAACCCAGTTAACAATATGGGTTACATGCAATATTTTGGTTTTAGGCGTAATGGCTTTTTCAAAAGCTTTCACAATGGCATCATCGTCTTCAATGGGAAAATCAAAACTGATTTGCTTGTACACAATACCATCTCTTAAAGCCCTTTGACGCCAGGCCTGTATCATATTGGGATAATCCTGCTTGGTACCAATAACTTCATCACCCCTTTGTAAGTCCAGACCAAAAATGACACTGTTCAGCGCTTCCGTTGCATTGCGGTTTACCGCAATCTCATCCGGTGAACAACCGGCCAGCAATGCTAGATTTCTTCTTAATGGCTCTCTTCCCTGGTCTAAAATCCGCCACATGAAATAAGAAGGGCCCTGGTTAGAAAGTTGATTGTAGCGCTCTACTGCCTGCTGCACCACTATTGGAGAAGGACTCACGCCCCCATTATTCAAATTGATGAAATTAGCAGGCACTGAATAGGCCTGCTGAATAATCTGCCAGTAATCTTCATCTGAAGCCGCTACAAAGGGATCAGGGGAGGTTTGGGCACTGGCTGCCGAAAACTGTGCTGCCTGCAATTGATTGAAAATGCCATATCCGGCAAATACACCAGCTAAAGCACCTGCTTTTTTAATGAAATTCCTTCTGGGCTCCATGATTCAATTTTAACGCTTAAGTTAAACAATATCATGGTAAAACGGTTATATCTTTGTGCTTTAAATCTAATGGGTATGAAGAAGAAAGGGCTTTACTTGTTTTTGGTGATATTCTTGGTATTGGCTGCACAGTCATTGAATGCCCAATGTTCTATCTGTACCAAAACCGCTTCTCAATTAGGAGAAGGTCCTGCCAAAGCCCTGAACTCTGCCATTGTTTACCTGGCATTTGCTCCTATCGCTATTATTGGTTTCATTGGTTTCCGCTGGTGGAAAAAAGAGCAGACTATTATTGCAGCCGAAGAAGGTCGCAATTCATAATCATTCCAGCGTTTTAATCAGTAACGCTTCCAATTCGTTGGCTTTGGGATCAATGGCTACAATTTTTCCCTGCTGGTCTACTACCACCATCATTCCAACTCCATTGTTGATACCGTATTTATTCCAGACATTTAATTTATCGTCTATATCAAATAGGTTTTGCCATACATAATTTTCAATGGCAATACGATTTTTTACTGCAGCTAAACTTTGAAACTCCCTGGCAATACCTACAATTACAAATCCTTTATTTTTAAATCTTTCATAAAGAGGTTTTACCAATCGCATTTTAGCAATACAAGGGCCGCACCAGGAACCCCAAAAATCAATCAATGTTATTTTAGCAGTTATTACTTTTGACAATTGCATAGTATCGCCATCCAATGTAAATACTTTTACATCTAGAA
>CALEST010000039.1 GCA_937907555.1 uncultured Sediminibacterium sp. | reverse complement strand
GTTTCCAGGTGAATATTATGCTTCAGTGCTTCCTCTACAATAAAAGAAAAATGAGAACTCTTGGTGCAGTAACAATAAAAATACTGCCCTTCATACTTATGCTTTTTAAAAGCATTCGCAAACATGTTTTTGGCCTTATTGATCTGCATACCTATTTTAGGTAAGTACGTCAGTTTTAGTGGAGTTCCGTGTTTATCAATCAATTTCTTGATATCTACACCATTGAATTCTAAATATCCATTGTCACTAACTTCAAAACCTTCTTGGGGGAAGTGGAATGTCTGGTTAACCAGAGACGTATAGGTATTGTTCATCAGCCGAAATTTCCTTTTAAATTAGAATGTAAAAATAGTCCTTGTTGTGGAGATTGAAAATAAAAAAAGCCGGATGCACTGGCAACCGGCTTTACAATTTTATCTGCTCAATTATTTAACAGAAGCAATAAGGGCTTTAAAAGAAGCTGGTTCGTTCATAGCTAAATCAGCCAATACTTTACGGTTCAAATCGATGCCTTTAACAGACAATTTATTGATGAACTGACTGTAAGTCATTCCTTCTTCTCTTACGGCAGCATTGATACGCGCAATCCACAATTGACGGTATTCGCGCTTTTTCAATTTACGACCTACATAGCTGTAGGTAAGACCCTTTTCTACAATATTTTTGGCTACGGTATAAACGTTTTTACGTTTACCATAATATCCTTTGGCTTGGTCAAGAATTTTCTTTCTCCTTGCTCTTGATGCAACTGCATTTTTTGAACGTGGCATACTAAATGTTTTGAAGTTAGCGGAGCTAACGGTTAATAATCGGTTTTTTTAAGCGGGGCTGATTAGCCTTTCAAGCGTAATAAACGTAAAACGAAATCCTTGTTGGTAGAGCCAACAATACCTTTTTGTCTTAGTGCGCGCTTACGCTTCTTAGATTTCTTGGTCAGGATGTGACGCTTGAACGCTTTCTGGAAACTGATTTCTCCGGTACCGGTCACTTTAAAACGCTTCTTAGCGCTGGAGTTTGTTTTAACTTTTGGCATATAATAATCTCTAAAAGATTACTCCCTGCTGGCGTTCCACCACCGGGTGGAAACTTGTTTTGGCCTTACGGGAAAAATTTGGATTGCAAAAGTATCATTTTTGCAGGAAAACACCAAAATATTACTTCTTTTTACCCGTTTTTGGGGTAAAAATGGCAAACATTCGCTTTCCTTCCAGTTTGGGCATACTTTCCAATGAACCAACTTCAGCCAGTCTTTCTGCAAATTTCAATAGCAATAACTGTCCGCGGTCCTGGAACATGATGGCTCTTCCCTTAAACTGAACATAGGCTTTTACCTTATTGCCATCTTTCAGAAAACCTTCTGCGTGTTTGGCTTTAAAGTTAAAATCATGGTCGTCCGTACTTGGGGTGAAACGGATTTCCTTGATTTCGCTCTGCTTGGAGTTGGCTTTCATTTCCTTCTCCTTCTTCTTCTTCTCGTATAAGAATTTCTTGTAATCAATAATTTTACAAACGGGAGGATCTGCAGTAGGTGAAATTTCTACCAGATCCAGTTCCTGCTCTTGGGCAATTTTCAATGCTTCCTGAACAGAGTAAATTCCAACGGTAACGTTGTCTCCTACCAATCTGATTTGTTGTGCACGAATTCTTTCGTTGATGCGATGTTCAGGCTCTGGTTGCCTGTTGAACCTAGGATTGAATCTTCCTTTGGGTGGTAATGCCATTAAAACTTGTTTGGTTTAAAATTTTTGGTAAAGATATACGATATTATGAACTATTCGACCGATTTACGCTGATGTATTTCTTCTTTGATGTTTTCAATGAATGACTGCAGCGAAGCGGTTCCCATATCTCCCTTCCCCTGTCTTCTTACAGACAACTGCTGTTCATTCATTTCTTTTTCACCAATCACCAGCATATAAGGTACTTTCATTAATTCGGTATCACGTATCTTTTTACCTATTTTTTCACTTCTGTCATCTACTTCAACTCTTACACCCGCTTTTCGAAGTTCCTGTTTTACCGCCAGCGCATAATCCATGAATTTGTCGCTGATTGGCAATACTTTTACTTGCAGCGGCGCCAACCATACCGGGAACTTGCCTGCATAATGCTCTAGAAGGAATCCAATGAAACGCTCATGAGTCCCCAATGGCGCACGGTGAATAATCAAAGGAATTTCTGATTCATTGTGTTGATTGGTGTATTCCAACTGGAATTTTCTACCTGAATTAAAGTCTACCTGGTTGGTAGCCAAAGTAAATTCCCTCCCAATAGCACTCCAGATTTGCACGTCAATTTTTGGCCCGTAAAACGCAGCTTCATCCTGTACTTCTACAAATGGAGTACCTGTTTCAATCAGGACTTTACGCACCATATCTTCGGTTTCCTTCCACAATTCAGGTTCATTAACATACTTCTGCCCCAGTTTAGCAGGATCATGTAAACTCAGGCGCATCACATATTTATCAACTCCGAAAATCTTGAAATACTTTAAATACATTTCATTCACTGCCTTGAACTCCTGCGCAAACTGTTCTTTGTTACAATAAATATGCGCATCATTCATATGCAGGCATCTCACACGCATGAGTCCGAATAATTCGCCACTCTGCTCATAACGGTAACAGGTACCATATTCTGCAATTCTGTAGGGCAGATCCTTATAGCTTTTGGGTTCAGCACCGAAAATTTTGTGGTGATGCGGACAGTTCATAGCCTTCAGATAATACTTGGTACCATCCAATTCCATAGGCGGGAACATACTGTCGGCATAATAAGGAAGGTGTCCACTGGTTAAATACATACTCTCTTTAGCAATATGCGGGGTTACCACACGCTTGTAACCGGCAGCTTCCTCAGTTTCTTTCGCTAACTTCTCCAGCTCTTCTATAATGATGGTACCATTCGGCATCCATAAAGGAAGGCCAGGGCCTACATCATCGTCCATGGTAAAAATACTCAGCTCTCTGCCCAATTTACGATGATCCCTTTTTTTGGCTTCCTCCAGCATGAGCAGGTATTCATCCATCTCTTTCTGGGTTGGAAAGGTTACACCGTAAATACGGGTAAGCATTTTATTTTTCTCATCACCTTTCCAATAGGCACCTGCAATGCTGGTTAACTTGATAGACTTAATTAAGCCAGTATGCGGAATATGCGGGCCTCTACATAAATCGGTGAAAGCTCCCTGAGTATAAAAACTAATTTCCCCGTCTACCAGATTAGAAAGAAGATCTAATTTGTATTCATCCCCCTTTTCACTGAAGTAAGCAATGGCATCTGCTTTTGCTTTTTGCTCACGGATATACTGACTGTTCTTCTTAGCCAGTTCATTCATTTTCTTCTCTATGGCCAACAAGTCATCTTCGGAGATTTTTTTATCCCCCAGATCCATATCATAATAGAACCCTTTATCCAATGCCGGTCCAACCCAGAACTTTACGCCGGGAAACAATGCTTCCACTGCTTCTGCCATTAAGTGAGCAGATGAGTGCCAGAAAGTATTTTTTCCATCTGCATCATCCCAGGTTAAAAATTGTATGGTTGCATCTTCCGTTATGGTGGTTGCGACATCCACTACCTTGTTATTCACCCTGGCCACCAATACTTTTCTGGCCAATCCCTCGCTGATTGATTTTGCCACTTCCATGGCGGTAGTACCTATTGGGTACTGTCTGCTTGCTCCATCCGGAAAACGAATACTAATCATAATTTGCACTAATCTTTAAAAAACTGATTGCAAAGGTAGTATTTAGCCAGCCGTATAGCGCAAAACCTTAACGGTTTTTTATCAGGTGAGGACTGTATTTTTGCAAAATGCGTCTGGTTTTTACTTTTATCTCCTGTTTATTCTTTTTGCTGAATACACAAGGCCAATCCATTACTGGAATCTGGCGAGGATATTTCAGCTCGAGCAATGGCCTTTACCGTGAAGGAATTCAGGAAGAAATGTACAAGTACGAAATACAAATTGACCAACAACCCAATAACGGAATAAAGGGTGTAACCTACTCTTATAAAACCACTGTATTCTACGGAAAAGCAACATTTCAGGGGATCTACAATGTAAAGTCGAAAACCATAATACTCAAAGAGACAGGATTGGTAGATTTAAAAATAGGTGATAAAAGCGAGCCCTGTTTAATGACCTGTTACCTTG
>CALEST010000038.1 GCA_937907555.1 uncultured Sediminibacterium sp. | reverse complement strand
GGAGTTAGCAAAATGAATAAAGGCATCATTAAAGAAGGGGTGCTTGGTGTTATCAGCATACAATGGCAAAGCATGTTTAAGAACTACAGAAAACGGGTAAAAGCCAGCTAATATTTTTTCGTGAAACAAGCATTAATCAAATTACATATCTCGGTATTTCTGGCAGGTTTTACCGGGATACTGGGAGTACTCATTCATTTGAATGAAATGACTTTGGTCTGGTACCGAATCATGATCACCGTTGTAAGCCTGTCTGTATTATTTGCCCTTACTAAAAAATCAACCCGGATACCCCAAAAGCAAGCCATACATTTTTTTCTGATTGGAACACTGATTGCCTTGCACTGGGTTGCTTTCTATGGCAGTATTAAACTTTCCAATGTATCCATCGGACTGGTATGTTTTTCATCAACTGGTTTGTTTACAGCATTGCTGGAGCCAATCCTGGTAACCAGGAAACTGCAGTGGGTCGAATTGGGTCTGGGTCTATTGAGTTTATTAGGTATTTATTTGATTTTTCATTTTGATGAAAGATATCAGACAGGTATTATTGTTGGGATTGTTTCTGCATTTCTTGCAGCGCTGTTTTCAGTTTTAAATAAGAAGCAGGTAGCAGATGCTGAGCCAGCCGTTATGATGTTGTATGAACTTACCGGTGGGTTGGTAATTTTAACTTTACTCATGCCTGCATATGCATATTTTTTTCCTGAAACCAGCATTATACCTACACTTTCCGACCTGGGCTGGTTACTGGTTTTAAGCTGGCTTTGCACCATAGTTGCCATGCAACTGATGCTGGACTCTTTAAAGAAAGTCTCTGCATTTACTCAGAATCTTAGCTTAAACCTCGAGCCCGTCTATGCAATCATTATGGCTTTTATTCTTTTTGATGAAAACAAATATCTATCCAGCAGCTTTTATTATGGTGTAGGATTAATTATCCTATCCGTTGTTTTGCAAATGGCCAGAATGCTTGTAAAACATTCTGCTAAAACGAAACAATAAACCCAAATGTGGGTGTAACATTCGCGTCGTTATTGCTTAACAGAAAAGGCACTGCATTGCTTCCATTTGGTTGAACAGGTAATCCATCTGTTGTTATGAAGGCAGTGTTGCTTGCATTTCGCTGGAAAGTATACACGGAAGGTGTAGGGCTTTTAGCCAGGTACCAATTCGTAATATCAAGAAATACATTCAGGGTATATTTTTTATAAAACCATTTTTTGTCTATGCGGATATCGCTGCTGTTGAATGCATTCAGTCTTTGAGAATTTACTCTGCCGAAGTCAAGTACCCCGGTGCCCAGCGCAAGGAAGTTTTGTCTGCTGGCAACTAAATCATAAGGAGTGAAGGGAACCCCTCCCTGGTAACGGAATTTTAATCCGATTTCCCAGTTCCTTTTCAATTTGTATCCCAATACCGCACTTAATAAATGTCGGTTATCCCAGGAACTGGCCACATAATTGTTGCCGGCATTGGTATACTGGCTTACAAACCAGGTATAGCTGAAAACACCATAAAATTGCTTGGTTAATTTTTGCTGTGCAAAGAATTCGAAACCATATGCTCTTCCTTTGCCATTGGTGGTTACCGCTTCGTTTCCAAGTACGGAGAAATCCGCCCCCTGATTCGATAAACTGATTCCATTTCTTACACTGACTGGTACGTTGTTATATCGCTTATAAAACCCTTCAAATGTAAATCGGGTAGAGGCAGAAGGCAGGTACTCAAATCCTGCTACATAATGTGTGCTCTGTGTATAATCGGTTTGTTTATTTACCAATTCGTTGTTGTTGTTTCTGAAACCCAATACGGTATAGGGAAGCATTTTAAAATAAGTGCCAATGGAAGCATTGAAAGTTACTTTATCTGATATCTGGTAGCTAGCTGCTATTCTTGGACTCAATGTTTTCAGGGGGTTCATTCCAGTAGTTGTGAAAGTGTTCTGGTCAAATCTGATCCCCCCGCTTATCCCTAATTTATTATCCAGGAATCTTTTTCCCACCTGTGTAAAAGCACCCAGTCTGGCAAATTGAATGGCGCTATTGTAATTGTAGGTGACAGCTGGCTGTATAATATTGTTATTATTATCGGTGATGGCATTGCTGATCAGTTGATTTGTATTGTTGCTGTAGTTCACCCATTGGGCTACTACTCCATAACTCCATTTTAATCCGTTGATATTCTGGTTAACATCAAATCTGATTTTATTTTCAGTTTCTCTGGAACCCAATTGAAGGGTTCTGGCGCCTCTGACCGGCCCCAGGTTGTTCTCGTATTTTTCCAATTGATTATCCAGGCTGTTTCTGCTGATGGCCAGATTCCAGTATCCGTTTTTCAACTGATGTTTAATAGAAGCACCAATGGTATAATTCCACTGTTGTATGGAAGGATTGCTGTTTAGTACATACAATTTGTCTGGAGTAGCTTCTCTTGGTGCTGCAAAGTTGAATTCATCAATTGCGCCAACACCTAATAGTGTCAGCGTTGTTTTTTTACTCAACTGGTGAGATATTTTATACTGGAAATCCCAGTAATTAGGTCGTATGGGTAAATCAATGGCTTTGAATAACAACTGTAAATAACTTCTTCTTGTCGAAGCCAGAAAAGTGGTTTTTCCGGATTTTCCTAGCGGTCCGTCAAAAGTGGTAGCCAATTCTGTACCACTCAGACGGATATTTCCCTGTACACGGTTGTTGTTGCCTCTTTTTTGATTGAATTCAAATACAGAAGAAAGTGCGTTGTCGAAACGGGCATCGAATGCAGAGGAAGAAAGTTTAACGTCTTCAATAAAGCTTACATTCAGAATACCTGTTGGCCCCCCGGCGCTTCCTTGTGTAGCAAAGTGGTTGATTACCGGAATTTCAATTCCATCAAGGTAAAATACGTTTTCGTTGGGAGCGCCACCTCTGATAATGATATCGTTTCTGAATCCGGCTGTACTGGAAGATCCTCCAACGCCTGGTAGCGCCTGAATTACTCTGGATATGTCAAAGTTCCCACCCGGATTGGCTTTGATTTCCTCAGAAGTAAGTCTTTGAACACTTAAGGGTGTTTCAAGGGTTGCCGCTTTTGCTGAACGGTTTCGGCTGGTACTGGTTACTTGTACATTCTGTAGTTCACTGATAGCAGGTTCCAGTTCAATCACCATGGTATTTTCATTACCTGTTACAATGGGTACATTGTATCTGTATTGGGTTGTGTACCCAAGGGCTGAGAACTGAAATGTATAATAACCAGGCTTAATTTGTCTGAATATGAATTTTCCCGAAGCATCAGCAATCACTTTTTGGTTTAATTGAACCAGTTCCACCGTAGCTCCGGAAATGGGTCTCTGTAATTGTTTGTCAAAAATAATCCCTGAGTAAATGCCTGTGTTTTGTGCCAGGGTACTATTCAAAAGAAAGAAAAGAATCCAAAATCCTGCCCATTTTTTCATATTCATCCATTTATCAAATTCCCCTTAATTACAATTTATATTTGGGTATTGTTTAATTATCTTCGGAAAATCCAAAATTACTATCAACATGAAACTTCTCTCAATTATTGGTTTGCTTGTATTGAGTATTCCTGGTTTTGCCCAAAAAAAGCCCCTGGATCACTCCGTTTATGACGGATGGCAAAATATTGCCGAACGTATTGTAAGTGATAACGGTGCTTTTGTAGCATTTACCGTAGTAACTCAGGAAGGTGACGGACAATTGTATATCAAACGAAAAGATGGTAGTTCAGTTGCTGAAATAGCCAGAGGGTATAACGCGAATATTACCGATAACAGCCAGTTTCTGATTTGCAGAATTAAAGCTCCATTTAAAGAAACACGTGAAGCCCGAATTAAAAAGAAGCGTCCCGAAGAAATGCCGAAAGACTCTATTGCAATTGTAAATTTAAATAACGGCAATATTCAGAAAATGCCTGCTGTTAAAAGTTTTAAAATTGCGGATGAAAATGCATCTCATGTCGCCATTCTGTTCGAAAAGAAACCTGCGGCACCCGCTCCAAGACCTGCACAGGGCGACAGCTCTGCCAGGCCTGCTGCTCCTGCTGCTCCCAGAAATAATGCAGAACCTGTTGAAGAAGGAACTGATTTGATGGTTATGAATCTGCAATCCGGCGATACCATGGTTTTTCCATTGGTAAGCGAATATTTCTTTAGCAAGAAAGGGAATGTGCTGCTGATGGAGACTTCCAAGAAAGCAAACGATAATAAAGTAAAGTCTGCTATTGTTAAACTGGATTTGACTAACAAGACAACCCGAACTGTTCTGGCTGGCTTTAATGACGCCAAAGCCTATCGGATGGATGAAGCAGGTGGGCAACTGGCATTTATTGCAGAAAGAGACAGCAGCGCCAAATCATTACAGAAATTTTATAAGTTATACTATCATAAAGATGGTGCTGACAGTGCCACTGTTATTGTGGATAGAAATACCGCTGGCATGCCAGCTAAATATACTGTGAGTGAAAATGCGCAGGCCATCAGTTTTAGTAAGTCGGGCAACCGATTGTTTTTCGGTACCGCTCCGGTATTGCCTGTGAAAGACACATTAACGCCTGAGTTTGAAAGAGTGAGTGTGGATGTATGGCATTATAATGATGATTATTTACAACCTGTTCAGCTGAAGAACCTTCAGCAGGAATTAAATAAAGCGTATCTGGCCAGATTTGATTTTGAAAAAAAATCCGTTGTTCAGATTGGATCACCTGCATTCAGGTCTGTGATGCAAACGCATGAAGGAGATGGGGCTGTGTTTTATGGCATGGCAGATGAAGGAAAAAGAATTGCCACTCAGTGGCTTGGAGGAGCTTATATGGATATCTACGCCATTGATCCTGTTACTGGTTCCAGAAAAATCATTCAGAAAAACATAAAAGGAAACGCTTACCCTTCCTACACTGGAAAATATCTGGTTATGTATAATGACCTTGCCAGAAAATACAGTGTGTATTCATCGGATAATCAACAGATAACTGCATTGGCAGCTGATATTAAACTGCCTTTGTATGATGTGGAGAACGATGTGCCGGACGAACCCAATCCTTATGGAATTGCAGGCTGGCTTGAAAATGATCAGGCTCTGCTGATTTATGATCAGTTTGATATCTGGCAGGTAGACCCTGCAGGCAAGAAGGCATCTGTTAATATTACCAATGGGTTGGGCAGAAAAAACCAGCTGGTATTCAGGAATATCAACTTAAACAGAGAAGAACGCTTTATTAAAAATGATCAGCAATTACTGTTGAATGTGTTCAATCGTAAAAACAAAGGCAGTGGATTAAAAGCCCATTCAATGGGGTCTGTTTTTCAGATTTCAGATATAGCTGCTGCTACTTTGCCATTGAGAATTTCAGCTGTTACCAAAGCAAAAGATGCTGATATCATTTCATTCGGTACGGAAACTTTTGAACGCTCTACCAATATTGCAGTAAGTTCTTTACTTGCCAATAGTTTAATGAAAGATGTTCAGTCTGCAACTATACTTCACCAGCCCAATCCGCAACAGTCCCAATACAATTGGGGTACTGCTGAATTGTTTACATGGAAAGCATATACAGGAAAAATGGCTGAAGGCATTATTTATAAACCCGAAGATTTTGATCCCAAGAAAAAATATCCCATGATTGCTTATTTCTATGAGAGAAGCAGTGATGGTTTGTATGGATACAGTGCACCAGCACCCACACCATCCCGTCTGAATATTCCTTTCTTTGTTAGCAGAGGATATATTGTTTTCGTGCCGGATATCTGGTATAAAACGGGTTATCCTGGTCAGGGTGCCTACGATTATATTGTGAGTGGAACCAGAGCTGTTGTAGCCAAGGGATATGTGGATAGTACCAAACTGGGTTTACAAGGCCAGAGCTGGGGTGGATACCAGATTGCGCATGTGATTACCAGAACACCTTTGTATGCGGCAGCTTGGGCCGGAGCGCCGGTAGCCAATATGACCAGTGCATATGGAGGAATTCGTTGGGGGACGGGATTGAACAGACAGTTCCAATACGAAAAAACACAAAGTAGAATTGGGGCCAATCTTTGGGAAAAGCCCAATTTGTATATTGAAAATTCTCCGCTTTTCCATTTCCCTAAAGTAAAAACGCCTGTGGTAGTAATGGCCAATGATGCTGATGGTGCTGTGCCTTGGTATCAGGGAATTGAAATGTTCACTGCCCTTAGAAGATTAGGCAAACAGGTTTGGATGTTGAACTACAATAATGAAGACCATAACCTGGTGGAAAGAAAAAACAGAAAAGATATACAAATAAGAGAGCAGCAATTCTTTGACTATTTATTAAAAGGAGAAAAACCTGCCAAATGGATTGCTGAAGGAGTTCCTGCAATTATGAAAGGCAGAGACTGGGGTTTAGGATATTAACGAAAAAAAAATTAACTTAAGCTATGTTATAGAATGAATGCAGCAATTAAACATAGCAAGTTTACTTCCTGGCTGGTTTTTGTGTTAATGATATTGGTAACGCAGATACTAGCCTGGAAGTGGTATGAGAAAGAGGCGAGCATTGAAAGGCAGCTGGTAGAAAAGGAAGTTACCCATATTGGTAATTTAATTGAAACCACCATTCAAAACAGTAGCTCCATCACCAGTGTTATGGCTTCGATGGTTGAGCATGATTTGCTGAACAACCATTTTGATTTGATTGCCCAGAAATTACTGAGTCAAAATAAAAATATTGACGCTATTCAATTGGTGCAGGATATGGTAATTACTCATACCTATCCGCTTGAAGGAAATGAACAGGTGATAGGGTTTAATTTAAAAACCTATCCTGAACATATACGAGAAGCCATGTTGAGCAGTTCTTCCAATCAGCTTCATTTTGAAGGTCCGTTAAAATTGAAGCAGGGAGGGATTGGTTTTGTTGGAAGATACCCGATTCTTCAACAGGACACTTTATGGGGTTTTGCAGCTGTTATTATCCGAAAGGAAAATTTTGTTAAAGCGCTTGGATTAAGTGAATCAGGAACCAGTGAATTGTTTTATTATCAGATAAGTAAACAACAGGAGGGAGAGAAATATACAACACTTTTTGCTGAAGACCGAACCAGCTTTAGTTCCGGAGTTCATGCAGAAATGTATAATGCTGTTGGTGACTGGATTATACAGGTAAAGCTGAAAAAATCAAGAGCAGAAAAAATGGGGTGGACTTTCTCTCTGATTGGTTTCTTGATATCCTTTATAGTTTTTTACTCAATGCTACTCAATCTGAAACGCAGATAAAAAAATAGTCCCCTGTTGGGGACTATTTTTTTGAATACAATCAAATTTTATTTGGCGTTCTTTACGTATTTCTCCAGCCATTGGAATTGCTCCCAAAGAGTATGCAATACATTTTCTTTTCCTCTGTA
>CALEST010000037.1 GCA_937907555.1 uncultured Sediminibacterium sp. | reverse complement strand
GGAACAAGATTCAATACACAATTACTTACTACCACATCCGCTATATTTCCCCCCAATGGCATATGCTCTATATCGCCTTCACGGAATTCCACATTATTAAATCCTAAGGCATCTGCATTATTTCTTGCTTTCTGAATCATGGCAGGTGTAAAATCAATACCAATTACTTTTCCTTTTTCACCAGTTTGTGCCCGGGCAACAAAACAATCATTGCCAGCACCACTTCCCAAATCCACTACCACATCACCTGCTTTAATTTGAGCAAACTGTGTTGGAAGTCCACAGCCCAATCCCAGATCTGCATTTTCATTGTACCCTTCCATCGTGGTATAATCATCACTCATGATATTATAGACTTCTGTGCTGCATCCGCCAGCACCACAACAGGAAGCTTTATTGTCTGCAACAGATTGATTCGCAATTTCTGCGTATTTATCTTTTACTATTTGTTTTAATTGTTCTTCGGTTTGCATAAAATATAATTTTAAATATTTGAATGATTTAACAACAGGATTGCTGTTGTACTTTAAGTTTAGAAAATAACTGATTAAAAGATTGATTGAATTTTTCAAAAGCTTTCCAATTAATGCAATAGCAACTCCTGGGTCCTTCAACGGTTCCCTTAATTAAACCGGCTTCTTTTAATTCTTTTAAATGTTGCGATACGGTAGACTGTGCCAATGGCAATACATCTACAATTTCTCCGCACACACATTCATTCTTTTGTGCGAGTACTTTTAATATAGCAATTCGGGCCGGATGCGAAAGCGCTTTGGCAAACAATGCCAATTCCTGTTCTGTTTTTAAAAACTCATCTAATTTAGGTGCTGCCATAATTCATCGTTTATATACGATAGAACAAAGCTAAGAAGATAATTTCAATTCATCGTATTTTTACGATTGAAATTTAAATAATGACTTCACTGAATTGATCACTAAAGAACCCTTACATTTTTATATATATTCTCAATGCCGGGAATTCATACCTATATATAGTATCTGAGCATTTATAACCCATTTATAGCAGGCCGCCATTCATCCCTTTTTAGAACCGATTATCCCTTTCTCAAAATTCTGAAAATTATTAAATCATTGATTTTCAGATAATTATACAAAACCAACATCTAAACTCAGCCTATTACCTAAAAAAACTAGGTACTATGTGTTGCATAGTACTAAAAATATCCCCATCTTTGTGTTGTCAAAGTAATTAATCAAACAAAGCAATTAAAAATACTTACCATGAAACTGACAAACACAAACGCACTGGTTCAGCTTAATCAAAAAGCCCTGAACAATTTAACCCAGGTAGTGAATGAAACTATTGCTACTGGTGTAAGAGTAGAAAACAAGACAAAGAAAAGGTTCACAGTAGCCCAGCTTTGGAAAATTCAGCGTTACAGCAGAATTGCCCCTGTAAAACCTATCCTTGTTTATTAATCCAATAAAAATCTAGACCATGGATATTCAAAACACACAAAGTCAGATGCGCAAGGGCGTGCTGGAGTTTTGTATCCTTTCAATCATTCGCCAGGGAGAAGTTTACCCCAGTGACCTGGTTGATCGGATGAAAGCAGCCAACCTCCACATTCTGGAAGGTACCTTGTATCCGCTGCTTACCCGACTTAAGAATGCTGAATTGCTCAACTACAGATGGGTTGAAAGCAATAGCGGACCGCCCCGAAAATATTTCGTTATGACTGAAAAAGGTCTAGCCTTCTACAGTGAACTCGAAAGAACCTGGAAAGAACTGGCAGGTGCCGTTCAAGTACTAACAGAACCCTTAGCTCCCCCAGCCACCGAAAACCAAAACCAACCTTAACCAAGCAAAATAAACATACCATGAAAAAGGTAATTAATATAAACTTCCAAGGCAGAGTAATTCCCATTGAGGAATCGGCTTACGACGTATTGAAAGTATACGTTGAAAGTTTACGCCGCTTTTTTGCCAATGAAGAAGGAAGAGATGAAATCATCAACGACATTGAAGGTCGTATTGCTGAACTATTTGGTGAAAGCCTGAAAAAAGGCAGCACCTGTATTACTGAAGAAGACGTGAATAATGTAATCAATAGTATGGGCAGACCCGAAGATTTTGAAGGTGAAGAAACCAATATGCAATCTCAGCTGGGCGGTCAGCATGAACAAAAAAACAATAGCTATACCGAGCAGGACCCTCATACTTCAAGAGGTCGCTTATACAGAGACACCAACGATAAAATGCTGGGTGGTGTTTGTAGCGGTATGGCCGCCTACTTTAGAATTGATCCTACTGTTGTAAGACTTTTATTCCTGGTATTGTTCTTCGGCGGTGGTTCAGGTTTCTTACTGTACTTATTGCTATGGATCATCCTGCCTGCTAAACCATTAGACCATGTAAGCAGCAACAGAAGACTGTACAGAAATCCGGAAGAAAAAGTAATTGCGGGTGTTGCCAGCGGTATCGCCACTTATTTTGATGTAGCGGTTTGGATCCCCCGTTTAATATTCTCTTTACCATTGGTAATTGGTATATTCTCTTCTTTTGTAAGTTCACTATTCTGGTTCGAGTTTAACCCATTCCCCGGATTCATCTTTGGCTCTTTTGGAGGAACCTTATTTGTAATCTACGCTGTTCTGTGGGCTGTAATACCTGAAGCAAAAAGCGCTTCAGAAAAACTGGAAATGCGTGGTGAAAAAGTAGACCTGAATACTATTAAAAATACCATTCAGGAAGACCTTGAAGGATTCAAAGCCCGTGCTGAAAAATGGGGTGGTGAATTCTCTCAGAAAGCAAAAGAATTTTCATCAGAATTCAGCAGTACTGTAAATGAAAAGAGCAAACAATTTGCCTCTGAAGCCAGTGCGGTATCCAAATCGGGTGGAAGTAAACTAGGCAATGCCATTGGCATCCTGTTCAAAGCATTCTTCTTATTCCTTGCGGGTATATTGGCTTTCACTATTCTGGTTGCCCTATTAGGAATGATTGCTGGTAGCGTAAGTGTTTTCCCACTTAAAAGCTTCTTCTTAGAAGGATTCTGGCAAAATGTATTGGCTTGGGCTACCCTTGTATTATTCCTTTTTGTTCCTGCCATTGGATTACTTACCTGGTTGGTTCGCAGAATCATCGGAGCCAGAGCCGGCAGCAAGTATTTGGGTTTCACCTTTGGTGGATTATGGACCCTGGGCTGGATCAGCGTTGTATTACTGATAGCATCCATTGCACAAAACTTTGATGCTGGTGCCAAAGACAAAGGCGAAATAAAAATTGTACAACCTACTTCCAACAAAATCACCATTAAAGTGGCAGATGCCAACGTTAGAGTGGTGAGTGGAAAATGGTTTAAAATGGATGGCCTATTAAGATTGGACGATGATAGCATTGTACTCAACAATATCAGAGTTCGCATTGCAAAAAGTCCGGATTCCTTATACCGTGTTAGCTATGTAAAATTCAGCAATGGTTCCGATGAAAAGACCGCATTGAAAAACATAGAGCAAATTAAATACGGTGCCGTTCAGCAAGACAGTGTGCTGTATTTAGACAGAGGCTTCAAGTTGAACAAAGGATCTAAATTCCGCAATCAGGGTGTAACTGTTACCATTTTTGTACCGGTGGGCAAGAAAATAGAAATTGATGAAAATGTTTCCAGAAGATTGAATCATTTCAGCTTTAACTCTGGCAGAAACGACTACGACTGGGACGATGAGTGGAACAATGAAAGCTATGAAAGCTGGATGTCTAACCAGGAATATATCATGACCCCGGGTGGATTGGAAAGAGTTAAAAAGCAAGGAGATGATAATGATGACGCTGATAACAATGAGGAAGATTCTGATAAAAGTGCCATTGAAGAATACAAAAAGAGCAGAGAAGAATTGCGCAAGGAATATGAGCGCAAGCAGAAGGAAGCAGAAGAACTAAAAAAGGAATTGGATAAGCCGGTAGATACTACCCGCTACCGTTACCAAAAAGTAGCCATTCTGGATCCACATATTTCTGGTCCTGCCAACAAGACCAAGCATATTGAAAATCCTGAAATTATTGAGATTGGAACAGAATTGGGAAGATTCTCCCTGCTGAATTTACAATCCTAAAGAAGGTTGGCACAGGTTGGAAAAGAACCCTGTCTCTAATTTGAGATGGGGTTCTTGCTTTTTACCATCGGTTCGTGGCTTTCACCTATTTTTGCAGCCTAATTTATTGCGCAATGAAAAACACACCGTTTACCCATAAACATATTGCACTGGGTGCAAAAATGGCTGAATTTGCCGGATACAATATGCCAATCAGCTACACTGGTATCAATGATGAACATGCCACTGTAAGAAAGAATGCAGGCGTATTTGATGTAAGCCATATGGGCGAATTTATTTTAAAGGGAGAACATGCCCTGGATTTGATTCAGCGTGTTACCACCAACGATGCTTCAAAACTGGTAGCTGGTCAGGCTCAATACAGTTGCTTACCCAATGAAGAAGGTGGTATAGTAGATGATTTAATTGTGTATTGCGTTGAGGCCAATAAAACCTACATGCTGGTGGTAAATGCCTCCAATATAGAAAAAGACTGGAACTGGATTTCAAAATTCAATACCCAGCAAGCAGAAATGCATAATATCAGCGACAAAACCTGTTTGTTGGCTATTCAAGGACCCAACGCAACCAAGATATTGCAGCCTTTAACCGAGTTGGATATCATGAATTTAAAGTATTACACTTTTGTAAAAGGAACTTTTGCTGGAGTAGAAAATGTATTAATCAGCGCAACTGGTTACACAGGTTCTGGAGGTGTAGAGATTTATTTTGAAGACAGCAATGGTGCTGCGGATAAAATCTGGGATGCAATTTTTGAAATTGGCGGACCACAGGGATTAAAACCCATTGGTTTAGGTGCAAGAGATACCTTGCGTTTAGAAATGGGCTATTGCTTATACGGCAATGATATTGACGATACTACTTCTCCTTTAGAAGGAGGATTGGGATGGATTACCAAATTCACCAAAGACTTTACTGCAAAATCAATTATTGAGAAAGTAAAGGCAGAAGGCGTAAAACGCAAGTTGGTAGGATTTGAACTGTTGGAAAGAGGTATACCCCGCCACGATTACTTAATTAAAGATGCAGAAGGAAATACCATTGGAAAAGTAACCAGCGGCACCCAGGCGCCATCATTAAATAAAGCCATTGGGTTGGGCTATGTAGCTACAGCACACGCCGCAATTGATTCCATCATCTACATTGAAATCAGAAATACACTGGTAAAAGCAAAAGTGGTGAAAGCCCCATTTGCTTAGTTAGCAATATCCAATATTTTAAAGGCTTTTTCGTTTTAAGAGAATGAGAAAGCCTTTTTTCTTTTCCCTATTGCTGCTAACAATGGCCGGTATGAGCTCCTGTTTCAGAAAAGGCTCAGAAACAGGACTGGCTTCTTTTTATGCGGATAAGTATATAGGTCGCAAAACGAGTAATGGAGAAACCTTCAGACAAAATAAATTGACGGCTGCGCATAAAACCCTTCCATTTGGAACCAAAGTAAAAGTAATTAATCAGACAAATGGCAAAACGGTTAAAGTAAGGATCAATGACCGAGGACCTTTTATCCAGGGAAGGATAATTGATTTGAGTAAGAAGGCCGCTAAAAAAATAGATATGGTTAACGATGGTGTAACCAAGGTCAGGATTCGATACTAGCTTCCTGAATAATTTTTACTGCATCTTTCCCTACATAATAATAACCAAATTCATAACAATAGGTATACAGGGTTTTACTGGTATGTTTAGCCTGATGGGTAAAATGCTGAGGCGTAAAGCCCTTTATATACAGCTCACTTAAGGGAATATAAGAGCCCTTTCTTTGCAGGAGGAATAAGTCGGAAAGAATTTTTCTGTTTCGCAATAACAAGGCATTGATTCGTCGCATATAATTGGTTCGGTTGCCGTAAATAGCATTGTGATAACTGCTTCTGCAATGATTGCTGCAGAATTTCTTGTCCGTTCTCCCTTGCATTTTTTTGTTGCAATACAAACATTGTTTAATTGACTGATCCATAGTAGTAAATTTTCAACTACCTGAATTTACCCGGAGGATTGTATAAAATGCTTGTAAAAATACCAGTCACTTTGGGGTATTTAACGGTAAAAGTGTTTGCAAACGTTTATAAACGCCAACAGATGTTTATTATACCCAATTGCCGGAAAGGGTTGTTCATATTTGTTCTGTTAACGGCAGTACGCACTGCTCTTTAAAAAACAATTTAACTGAACCGTTATGAACGCAGTAAAAAACAAAGTCCAATTAATTGGCAATCTGGGTCAGGATCCCGAAGTAAAAACCATTGGTGAAGACAAAAAAGTAGCCCACTTAAGTTTGGCAACCAACGAAAATTACAAAAACGCCAAAGGTGAAAAAGTAACTGAAACCCAGTGGCACAATGTAGTTGCCTGGGGTAAACTGGCAGACATTGCCGAGAAGTACCTGGTGAAAGGAACAGAAGTAGTGATTGAAGGAAAGCTGGTCAATCGTAACTACACCGACAAGCAAGGTGTAAAGCGATATGCCACAGAAATCCAAGCCAATGAGCTATTGATCCTCACCAAAAAAGCCTGAGCATTCATTAGCCCCCCCCAATTCAGCTATACCTTATTTTATCAGTAGTTGCAGCTGGAATCCCGTCCACACTGCGCTACTGGTAGTAAGGGCTGATCATGAAATATACAATGGGTCCGGTTACTGCAACATAAAACCAAAGCGGCCAGGTAATTTTAGCCAGTTTCTTATGTGCAGGAAATTCACTGGTTAATCCTCTGTAAGCAGTAAATAAAATAAAGGGCAAAATAATAGCTGCTAAAATAATATGCGTAATCAATATAATGAGATACACTACTCTCATGGTTCCGGCAGCCAGTTTCTCTGCTTCGTCTACGATTCCATCGTGATTGGCATCGCCGTATTTGGCTTCTCCGGCCAGTAAATGGTGTGCGATATAGGAAAGAAGAAACAATACCGAAAGCACCAATGCCCCCATCATTAGCTTTTTGTGCAATTCATATCGCTGATTTTTAACCGCAATCAAGGCAGCCACCAGTACCACAGCAATTGTGGCATTTACAAAAGCATTAATGGCTGCAAAAATATGTACATCAAAACCCAGTTCAACATCCAGCTTGAACTTGCCAAGAATCACAACAACAATAAAAACCACTAATGAAAAAATACCAATCAGCCAGTTGGCCAAACGATCGTTCTTTTGAAATACAGGTTTAAGCATGTGAAATCAATTTTTTACTAATTCGTTTTTTCTCTAAATGATTCTATCTAACTATATGTTCTTCTTCTCAATCTGCCAAATACAGATATTACTGATTGTGATCCTGACGTTTTCTCTTACTCTGCATATAAGTAACAAAAAAGATTACGGCGGTAATGATGATTAACCATAACCAGCTTAGGTCTAATATTTGTTTAAAGACCCCACTCTTTTTCTGACCATCTTTCTCCAGCATCAGTAAGCCAATATCCCTGGCCAGTTTCTTCATGTCTGCACTATCCAGTCCGTTATAATAACCCCTAACTTTATAAGCCTTGTCAATCAGCACAAACCTGCTGGTATGAACAAAATCAGGGCTAACCGGCTCTTCACTGAACTGATCCACTTTCAATTCTTCAAAAGCAAACTGGTAAATATCTTTCTTGTTACCAGTTAAAAACCACCAGTTATCATGAATGGCTCCGAAACGATCTGCATATTTTTTCAAGACAGAAACAGAATCATTTTCCGGATCAACCGTAAAAGACATAAAATGAACAATGGATGTATCAATCTTGTTGCGGACATTGCCCCCTTTCTTAAAAGATTGCTGTAAAGTTGACATATTACTCGTAAGCCTTGGACAGATACTCCGGCAACTGGTAAAGAAGAAATCAGCTACAATAATTTTACCCTGAGGATCATATAAGCTTACAGAATCCCCTAACTGATTCATCAACTTTATATTCTTTGTGGTATGCCATACGGTATCACTCACAGATTTGCCATCCTTTACTTTTTCAATCACTGTATCCAGCAAATAATGCCTTTGCATCACTACCGCTGTTTCTTTGGCTGATTTCAATATCATGTAACAGCTAATGGTAATCTA
>CALEST010000036.1 GCA_937907555.1 uncultured Sediminibacterium sp. | reverse complement strand
TGTGTAAATAACTTTTGCAGTTACTCCAGCTGCATAGGAAACAATATCCCAAAATTCACCGCCACCATCAATTGATTGCATTTGATCAATTGACAATTCCTGAAGACCTTTAAAGTTTGAAAGGTCAATAGCATTTGATTTCATAGTTGAAAGTTTTCTTAGTTATTTTAATGAATTCCATCCATTGGTAAAACCTTTCTTAATGGTACTCCAATTGTCAATCACATCATACACTAATCCAGCTAAACCTGCTTTCTTCAGGAAGGCTGAAAAATCCCCACCATTAATCTCCAGTGATTCCTCCATACTTAGACTCTTTAGCCCAAGTTGGTCTAATGATACTTTTTTCATTTTAATAAAATTTAGTAGACCTGTCTTTCGCCATGGTTATTTCAGCGTCACGCAGAAGTCCCGCTACCGTGAACTCGGGTTTTGTACTTGTTGCAACAAGGTTTCGTTCTGAACAGTACGAAGGAACCAATAAGATCAGGCAAACGGAAAGGCAGTTCTATCCAAATAACAGCGTTATTTAACGGTGATAGAAAAATTCCGCAGGGTTGAAAAGAGAAAGCATTACCCATAGTATTTAAACTTAGAAGTCAATAAAACACAAATAATCTGAAATGTAAATAGTAATTCTACCTGAAATAGACCGTTTTTTAACGGTATAAAGCAGGCCGACCTAACAACTACCTTTAAATCAATCAGATGCAAATACACTCAGGCAAAGCAGCCTTTTGCACAGTAGCGGGTGCTGAATTGACTTAAATACGTACTTTTTTAAGTAAATTACTAGTATGCTTAATGTTCTGTTAGTTGATGATGAAGTAAACAATTTAGATAACCTTTCATTCATACTTGAGCATGACTGTGAAGGAATCAATATTGTTGGAAAAGCCTTATCAGCAAAAGCAGCCAGAGAAATATTAGAAAACAACAAAGTAGAAGTTATTTTCTTAGATGTACAAATGCCAAATGAAGATGGCTTTGAGTTTTTACAAAAACTGGGCAATCATCCATACAAGATCGTTTTCATCACTGCTTATAATGAATTTGCCATTAAAGCAATAAAAGCCAATGCAGTTGATTATTTGCTCAAGCCTATAAATATAGAAGAGCTTCAAGCTTGCATAAAAAAAATAAAAGCATCATTCACAGAGGAGAACTGGGTTCAGAAAGACCAGATCATATTAGAGAAAATTCTTGAGCAAGTATCTTCCAAAAAGTTTCCGAAAAGAATTGCCTTACCGCAGTTAGGTTCCATATGCTACATAGAAGTTGATCAAATCGTGTCATTACAGGCAGATAGCAATTATACGGTCATCCATTTATCCAATATGCAAAAAATGGTTTTCAGCAAAACTTTGAAGGAATTTGAAGTCATGCTGAACCCTGAACAATTTACCAGAATCCACAAGTCCTATATTGTAAATCTGGCTCATGTTAGAGAGTACAAAACAGCAGATGGTGGAATGGTAAAAATGTCTGACGGTAATCTTTGGAGTATCAGCAGAAGACAGCTTGATGAATTCCTTCATAAAATGAAGGTATAAATGGCAATCTTCATTAAAATATTAAAACTATGCTGCTTACTTTGTTTGCCGCTGTCCCTTTTTGCACAACCACAGAACTATAAGAAGTTCACCATAACAGATGGTCTGCCTAGTAATTATATTTACCGTGCCATTGAAGATAATAATGGATACTTATGGATTGCAACCGACGCTGGTGTAGCAAGGTACGACGGCAAAAGCTTTCAAATATTCACAACCGATCATGGATTACCTGACAACGAAGTATTAAACATTGCCAAAGAGGTAAATGGACGAATATGGGTTAATTGCTTCAAGCAAAAACCAGCCTACTTTGATGAAGTCAGAAATAGGTTTGTCAATTCAAAGGAAAATACAATTCTTGAAGAAATTATAGAAGGTACTGCTGCAATGCACTTCTTTCCTATAAAAACCGGTGGAATGATGTTTGTTAATGAAAAATCTACCAGTATTATTAAAGAGGTTAAGGGAAAACTTCAGATCAGTTTTATTCATGATAACAAAGTTTTTATTAAAAAAGACCAATCAGATATTTCTTATTTACAAGGTTTCGAAGCATTCTCCAGCAAACTAAAACACAATAATATCTATTTATATAGCGAAAAAAATGGGAAACTGCTGGATAGCATTTTACTGGTACCTTATAAATTTTATGAAAAAGTTGACAGGGGTATAAACAATGGAAATCTTTACTACTTCATGTATGAACAAAATAAATTTTATAAGTTTTCTGAGATTTCCTCTTCCCCATTAAGTTATAAAGTTGATTCTGTTTCAATAAATGAGCCCTTTAATAATTTCCAAATTACCAATACCAGTGTTTCCTTACTGAGCAATTCTGGTAAAATTCACCTGTTCAAAAAAGAAAACCTTGAACCCTTAGGCGTTATACAAGGGGATTTTTTACCCAACTCTATTTTTGATGACAAAAATGGCAATTATTGGGTTAGTACAATTGATAAAGGACTCCTCTTGTTCAGAAATAGCCCAATAAAATCGGTAATACTACCCAATCAGCTAACAAACCGGCATTTCCTCAGTATCAACAAGCCAAATGACTCCCTGCTGTTTGCAGGAAATTTTATGGGTGAAATCATAAAAAGAGTTGGCAACAACATTAGTATAAACAGGATTCCAAAGAAATCTACAATCGCCAGAATAAGAAAAATAATATACAAAAACCAATCTGTTTATAGTTTCTCCGAAGAAGGTGCATTTAAAAATTATACTGTGCCAATTTTATATTCTATGAACAATAAAATTTTATTTAGCAAAACAGGAGAATTATTAAACGACAGTATTATTATAGTTGGACATACAAGTGCCTTATATAAACTCAACCTTAACAATTTAATAACTTCTACCCTGAACGGGGATAGAAAAAGAGTAACCGCTATCGCTAAAATAAATGATTCAATCCTCTATTTTGGCTCTACGGATGGTTTATATAAATACAACTATATACAGGACAAAACAAAAGCCATCAATAAAAGCAACCCTGTTGTGAATGAGCGAATTACCGGGATCAGCTTTTCAAAAGAAAAACTGGCCTGGATTTCAACGGGAGGAAGCGGTGTGGCTATACTAAGAAACGACTCCTTAATGGAAACCATTAATGAATCAAAAGGTTTAGTCAGTAATGCTACAAGATGCATCAGCACTGGAAAACCAGGTCATATATGGGTGGGTACTTCAAATGGAATCAGCATCATACATTTTTCATTCAATAACAATAAGCTCAATTATAAGATTAGCAATATTACCATCAACGATGGCTTATCCAGCAATACCATTAACGAGCTTACTTGGTATAAAGACAGCATGTATGCAGCCACGAGTGACGGAATATCGATCATCCCAACCAATATATCAATCCCCAAAAGAGATATTCCCGTTTTACTGCAAGAAATAGCAATCAATCAAAGAGATACCATTATTACGAACAGATATCAGCTAGAAGATCATCAAAAAAATATTCAACTCAAATTTGCCAGTGTTGATCTTACCGGGCATAGTCATCATTTTGAATACAAATTAGACAAAGCAAAGTATTGGAGCAGTTTATACGAAAATACCATAGCATTGGAATTAAATCATGGTATTCATGTACTGGAAATCAGGTCGGTGGATATCAATGGTTATAAAAGCAAGTTAACCACAAAGCTCATTTTTGATATAAAAGTTCCAGTATGGAAAACAATCTGGTTTTGGTTATTGATGGCAATTGGCATCCAGAGTATTGCCGTAATCGTTCTATATAGAATTCAGGTAAAAAAGAAGAGAAAGAAAATTGCAGAAGAGTATGCCAAGCTCAAGACCATATCGCTGGAATTGCAATCTTTTACCAGTCTTATGAATCCGCACTTCATTTTTAATGCACTCAATAGCATTCAGCATTATATCAATTTACAGGATAGAAAAGCCGCCAACAGGTATTTAAGTGATTTTGCCTCGCTGATCAGAAAGAATTTTGATGCTGTTCAGCAATATTTCATCCCGCTGGACCTGGAAATGGAGAATATTAAAATTTATCTGAGATTAGAGCAAATGCGTTTTAATGAAAGACTTTCTTATTCCATTAAAATAGATGAGACCCTGGATCTGGAACATATTCAGATTCCAACCATGATATTACAACCCATTCTTGAAAATGCCATTCTGCATGGCATCATGCCTTCTAAGATTTCAGGCATGATAGAGGTTGAACTCTATGAAGAAAACAACCATGTAATTATTCTGATCAAGGACAATGGCATAGGATTTAAAAACAGTGAAGCCAACAAAACCGATAGTTCTCACGTTAGCAAAGGACTGTCTCTGATCTATAAAAGAATTGAAGCCCTGAACGAATTAACGCAACATCCCATAAAGATGACACAATACCCCAATACCGATGATATAAATAATCCAGGGAACACCACAAAACTCGAAATCCCTTTTGATACGCATACCAGATGGACTGAGAAGACCAAATTTATTAACCGCTAAGTACTTAGTTTTTCTTAGTTGCTGTAGCTCCTATAGAAAAGGTAAATGGAGCACTCCTGCTTTCTCCATTCCCATCCGATAATAGTATAGGAAGACCGTTTCCGTCCAGTGTTTGAATGGTCCAAATATACCGGGCCGTAGAATCTACATTTACAAAAGACAAACGAGGTTGCCAGATATACTGTGTAGCATTTCTAACCGAAACATCTAAAATGGGTTGATTGGCTCTTAAGGCCTGCACGGCTTCTTGTTGCATTAAAATTTCAAAAACCTGTAACCGATAGCTAACTGGATTAATTGCCTGTTGAGGAACCAGCGGTGTCCATCTGAATATAATAGCAGTTTGGGCATTCAATTTGGGCAAAACCGATTTGTCTGCCGGAAGCATTAAAAAGGGAAGTTGAAATCCGGTAAGATTAAAAATTCTACAACGTTCTGCTGCAAGCACCTGGAAAGTACCGGATTGAAGTATCGTTACACAAATCTGGTACTGGCCGGAAGGTAATTTGCCAGTTCGGTTTAAAGTAGACCGGTACTGCCCGTTAAAACTCATCGATTCCAAAGGCATTACATCCTTACTATAATAAACCGTTACACCCCTATTGATTGTATACACAGGGGCAGTCTGAACATTGGTAGTGGCCACTACCGTTCCATCCAACAACTTGATCTCTGTTTTAAAAATTACCCTGGCGGGGTCTGGTCTTCCATAATCCACAATAAAGTTCAATACTGTATTTCTCAATGCCCAGTCACTTAAATTGGGAGGCGGTTGAGATTGCACATTCAGCGTTGTTGTAATCTGGGCAACCAGTTGGTTAATCAAAGAACCAATTATAATAATGGTAAGGAATATTTTTTTCATGGTTGCAGTATTATCATTAGTCAATAAACAAATTAGAATTTATACATAAGACCCGTTCTTAGATTAGACTCTAAGTAGTTGGCTCCTATCAGCGGTATTAATCCCAATTCATTGCCATATTTAAAATAATTGGTGGACAAGAAAGTATTCCAGGTTAATTTTTTATTGATCTTATAATCAATATTAGTGGAAAGAATGAAATTGTTATTCGAGGTAAAACTATTCAGCTTACCAAGGGTGTACTGCAGCTGCCCCTTCACTTGCAGTTTATCTTCAAAGAAAGGAATACCTAACCCAGACGATAAAGTGAGCAATCGATTCTGAATGGTAGGAACTTTATTATTGAAATACATGATGCTAAAGTCGGGTGAAATTTTCCTATTGGTATAAATGGGGGCATAGTTTAGAATAACTGTATGGGTATTGTTGCTGGTAGTTATCCCTGTAAATACATCCCGCTCATTGTACTTGCTATAATTATAATTCATACTTAGCAAATGGGTCGCGTGCTCGTTGGTCCAGGTATAAGTTGGGCTAATCCCAAAATCGTTACTGACATTTTTAATCCCGTATGGATTAAGACCACTAACCGTTTGAAACCCAAAGTTGTTATAATTCACATTAATCGACAATTGGTCATTCACCTGTGTATACCAATTGATATTGCCTAAGAACTGGGTTGCCCGCAAACCGGTATTACTCAGGTTATTCACCCTTTGGCCAATACTTGCGTTGATATTCATTTTATTTTTCAAAAGATTCAACCTTGTATTCAAGGTATTGTCCCAGTGATCAGACTGCATAAAAGGGTAACCGGTTGTTTGATAACCAGCCCCAATGTATTTGGTGGAATAACTGATGTCGAAATTGGGTGATTTTTTTCCAATATTGAATTGGGCAGCCTGATCTTTTACACTGGAAGTTCTGGCATTGATAAATGGTTTAATGGAAACATCATCCAATATGGTCAAAAGTGGCTGGTTTAAGTCCTTGGTAATTACACTCTGGGCCAATTCAAGATTAACAAACCAACCCGATTTTAAATACCGCTGCAGAAGAAAAGTAACTGTAAATCCTTCTTGTGGCAAAACGGTTAAAGGAGGACTGGTAACGGAATTAATATCGTCTTTTGTTTTAGAAAAAGTAAACGCCACTTTGTGCACGCCTTCTACTTCTGTACCAAACTGAAACATATAGTGTTTTCGTTTAAACGCCCCAACAGTTCCGGGAGGTGGAAGGGCTATATGATTGATTCCTTGCTGAGAGATCCCACTAAAAAACCTGAGCCGGAACTTACCGGGACTAAGATTGAATCCCGCTCCAAAAATGCCTATATCGCCCGTACTTAAGTCACTATACTTAATATACTGTGTGCCCAGCAACAATTCGGCCCATTTGTACTTTGGATTGAGCGAAAAGTTATTAGCGGGATTGGTTAAAAACTGTCCAATGGTTTGATTCTTCAACCCTGCATAAGGACCTGCGAAGTTGGTAGCAATAGAGGCAAAGTTCATGCTTAAAGGAATAGAAATTTTGTCCCCGATTTGCAAAACCGGATTGAACAAAAACCGGACCTGATTCCAGGGTTTACGGGGGGAGTAAATATTACTTCCCGTTGGCTTTACATTTAATCCGTAACCCTCATAGGTAATCCCCATGGTTCCCGTTAATTTTATCAAAGGCTTGCGTTTGGCCGTATCCTGTGCCACCATAGTGGAGGAAAGCATTAAACTGGAAATGACTAAAATGCCATTGCAGATACCATTGAAAGCCTTTTTCATAAACTCAATTTTATGGTATCACTAAATACTGAGCTTCTTCCTTGCTTGTCAACGATCACGATTGAAAAAAAGACTTCCTTGCTATCCAAAGAGGGCTTAAAAGTATAATTCCGGGCAAAATCAACCTGGTCCATTTTGGTCCAGCTGGCAGCTTCCATGCTGGTTTTGGCATAGATGATTACCGAAATATTTTTTTCATTCAAAGAAGGGCTGATAGAAAAAGTAAGCAGCACTTCCTTTTTATCTTTTGCGTAAGTACCCGTAATTACTGGCTTAGGTAGCCTGGTGATCTTAGGACTTAATACAGTAACAGGTGGCGATAATTTTGAGTACAGGCCAGCTTCATCTTTAGCAATCATTGCATATTGATACTGAGTACCCGGTTTAAAAGTTATATCGGAAAAGCTCAGGCGTTTAAAATCTGATGAAACCATCACTGTATCCGTTTTATTTGATCCCATTTCCTGTCTAAGCAGATATTGGGTTTTCAGGTCTATGCTTTCGGAAGGAACATATGCAATTTGAATGGCAGTATCCGTTATCCGATAATCAATAATCATTGGAGAAATAGGAGGAATGGTATCCGGTCTTTTTACCTGTATGATTTTAGAGGCAAGGGATTGATTAAAATGGCTGTCGAAGGCAATGGCTTTATAATAAATATTGGGTGTAAGTGTATTCAAAGTAGTTGAGTCGTAAAGCACAAACTCCTTTTCATTGGTGCTGTCATTAAAAGACTGATAGACGATTGAAAAATCATGGTCGGCCGCATTGGCTTTCATTAATTGATATCCTAAGAAATCCTTTTCGGTATTGGGTTTAAAACGGATGGTGATTTTTCCTACAGAATCTATTACAGCAGACTCAATAACAGGAACAGCAGGTGGTGTACTATCAATCAAGGTAACCATCAAAGGAAAAGAGTAACTGCTATTGCCTGAAGTGTCTACTGCTTCAACTATATAATAGATGGACTCTTCTGTGGTGAACTTTGTATCCTTGAAACCATTCGCGGAAGGGGGCAATAACTTATCGTTGATTTTTTTAAAACCCTCTTTATCATTGTTGCTTCTGCCGATATTGAATCCTTTAAAATCAGATGGCAGCTTGGCCAACATATTCCATTGCAAGGCAATTTCCTTGGGAGCAATATGTTTGGCGATGGTAAGATTAGGAGAAGGAGGTGGTGTTAAATCTCTGGGCATGGCAGTAAATTCTCCAAGGACCAATTCATCGGCAAAAGGTGTTGCAACCGTTACCCTATATTGATAGGTTTGATAATTCATTAATCCTGAATCCACATGGCCCAGCCGGCCTGTTCCTTCATACTCCTCTGGCTTTAATTGAATGGAAGCATTGGCAGTCAGTTTCTGGAATGGCTTATTGGGTGCGTCTTTTCTGTAAACAAAAAAGGCAAAATAATCCTGTGACTCAGGGATACTAAAATCAATTTTCTTGTCCCCTGTAACTACCCTGATTAGGGTATCGTTTTTTAAATAGGATGGATTGAATGCATTGCATTGAACCGAAATATATATCCAATCCTTTTTATCAGCGGATGTTGTATTTACGCGAATCCTGTACCAATAATTCTTACCAGGCTGAACCTCTCTGTCTTCAGCCCACAAGCCCAATCCCTTTGCTGCCAGTTTACTTTGCAGAGATGCCAGGATCATGAAACTAAAATTGTTGCCCAGCTTGTTGCGTGTTTCATTCAGCGACTTCAAATTGTCACTTAAAACGTCTCCGGTAGCCATGAGTGCACTCTCTTCCGTTAAGCCCATCGCCAATCCTGCCAGTTTTGTTTCTACAGAATCTGCTTTTGAT
This sequence comes from uncultured Sediminibacterium sp., assembly GCA_937907555.1. Lineage (GTDB taxonomy): Bacteria > Bacteroidota > Bacteroidia > Chitinophagales > Chitinophagaceae > Sediminibacterium. The sequence goes on along the minus strand of CALEST010000036.1, from coordinate 8,703 downwards.
TGCTGATTAAATCCAGCAGTCCACTGCTCTTCATTCCAACGCTTAAACGGATTGTTTGCAATAGCAGAATAATTTAAATCTTCTTTTGCCTTATTGGATTCCGCAACGGCTTTTTCAATACGATACCCTACCTGATTGGCTACTTTAAATAACTGTGGACTGGTGGCAAAATACCTGAGTACAATTTTATCTGAATAAGATCTTGCAGTAATTACAATGGGATCTGTTTCTGTTGTCTGGGCATAGAGAACTGTTTTGCCTAAACAAAGAAGTATTAGAAAAATAAAATTACCTGTCAGCTGCTTGTACATATAATCTTATTTATTGAATGATTAATTTTTTAGGAGCAACACCAGTGCTATTGGCCTGCTTGGTTACTGTTGACGAAACCGCTTCTCCATCTGTTTTAAAAAGCAATTGTTCTTGTTGTGTAACAGCAATGGTGGTTCCTTTCTTCTTAACCGGAACCCAAACATTGTTTACCTGTTCTTCTAATTTGGCATTCACCTGAAAACGATAATTCGCATTGGGCTTGAGCGGACTGGCAACAATTGGCGTATTACTCAGCTGATACTTGCTTGCACCATACATATCCATTCCTTTGGCATACAAAGTGATATTGGGAATATTAGTACCTACTGTATCCTGCTTTAAAGTAACTGTATAGGTTGCTTTAAAAGTTCTGGTTTTGATGGCACCATTGGATTGTTGTTCGTCTATTGAAAATGGCTTATTAACAGGATAATTGTACAGAACTGAAAAATTCGTAGTCCTGGATATATTCTCTGTACCAGGAGTTACAATCATCTTGATTAAGGAATAATCCAGAGAATCCACCACATTCTCCTGTTGATAGCTTATGGCAGGGCCTGCTGCTTCCTCGGTGCCAGCACATTGACTACCTATAGTAAAACTTTTATTGATTTGGACGCCATAACCACCTAGCGTTTTAGCTGCACCCCTGACTTCGCCGGCAATATAAGTTGGATTGGGAAATTCTGCTATTGCGTAAGCAGACCCTTTTGCACTGGCCAGCCATCCAGCATTATCTCCAAAACCAGGTAAACTATATGCATAGGTAACATTAGCACTGGCGTAAACGGCAATACTCATTCTGGCCCTCCAGCCTTTACCAAAACCTGTGCATCCGGCATACTGAAGCAAAGAGGCATTAATTTCCCCTCCTGCAGAATATGCATAATCCACATCTACAAACCTTCTACAGTCACATAGTTTACCATGAAAGTCAACAATATTGTATCGTTTTGCATCTGTGTTGTGAACCCCCAAACCAAAGGCAAATCCTTTGGCCGATTGATACTTGTTATCACTGGTTGCGGTTTCATTAAACTGAGGTAAGGAATAACCCAGGTTGGCAAATCCATCAATGGTTTTTTGCATGAACCCTTTTGGAATATCTGTTCCTAAATCGTTACCAAACATTAAATACGCCTGGATATCTGTATTGGAAATTCTTACCCACATTGGAGCTGTAGGTGTTCCACTTTTAAAATACCATTTGTTGTTCTTTCCATCAATATAGAGACGCATATTCGCAGGAGTAGGCGTTGAAATGGGATCCTTATTAATGGTTAAGGACGCATTCATATTGAATACTTTCTGAGGAAAGTCGTAGTCTACCATCAGCGATCCATTCGCAAATGATTTTTCCGGCTCAATTATTTTGGCACCACAATAGAAGAGTCCATCAAACCTGATAAAATTCATGCCGCCCGCTGTATTAAACTCAGCAGATAGTGCTGCACTACCATTGAAGGTTTCTTCTTTGGGCGTGGTAGCCAATATTACTTTTGCCTTGAAGCCAAATTTCACAGAAGCATCCGGAGTAAATATGGCCCCCCCAAAAGTACTCTCGGATGCCTGTGTTGGATTAAAGACGGTTGGTAGTGTCATTTTCATTCTGCTGTAAACTCCCGCACCAAATCCTCTAAAGGCAACACCCGCTAAAAAAGGAATACCCGGTGCAGGCAAATTGGCCTGTGCCTGTACCATCCAATATTTATATCCATTGCCACTATTGCCTGGAATGTATTTGGTGTTGCCAAAAACAGCACCAGCCTGAATGGCCATATTCATAGAAGTGAATTTGGCTTGCAGCTCTCCTTTAAAACCATTTCCGTATTTAACATCTTTCTTAAAGAATTCAACCGACCCTTTAATTTTTACAGCAGGGGTAGTAACATCTACATGAATGCTCTTTACTTCAACACCCAGGTATTTGGGTTTTAATTCTGTTAAGAAACCATATTGTTCCGCAACTATCTGCTGCAATTCAAATTCATTGGTTGCAAGTGGATTGAAACCCGCTGGTATAGTAGGTTTCACCTGTTCCACGAGTTGCTGAACTCCAGTAGGATCCGTTGAGTTAGAGGGAACATATTTGGAAGAAAGAATGGCGCCACGCAAAATCAGTTTTGTATCGCCACTGATGGCAATATTGCTGTTCTCGCTTCCAATATTAATTTTGGCAACCAGCTCTACCCCACCCTTAAAGAGGTATTGTTTTTCCGCGACGGTTTCAACCGGATCAATCTTGGGTTTTACATCAACAATGGTAAATCCAAAGCCAGAAAACTTTTTCTGCGGACTGGCAAAAGACCACTGACCGGGATTGAAAGTAAAACTGTTGGAAGCACCATTAGAATAAGTCATGCCCAGGTGCTGAAAATTGCAGGACAGATCCAGGTCGAGCGGTATACTGGTTCCGATATCCAGAATCTTCCCTGTTGGATAATATAGATTCCCATTGATGTCAATATTAAAACTCACTGCTCTTTTGTTATTGACTTTTGAGAGACTAAGATTCATGCTGGAGGTTGGACTGATTTTTAGTTTTCCATCCCCTAGAAACTTACTGGAAATATCTGCACCAGGTTTTAACATGAATACAAATGAAGATGTGCCGGAAGCAAACAATGCAGAATAATTCAAGGCATTGGATGCACTGCTGGAAGAACTTAAAGGCAAAGTGATTTTACCTTTCATCTTTCCCTCGGTAAGCGATCCGTTGGCGAATGTAACACTGACGGTGTCAATGCTTGCTCCCAGGTTTCCAACATTGGCTTTTGGAAAATTAATGACATTGTTCGCCACAATTTTTCCGGACAATCCATATTCATCAATGATCAGGTTCTGTGCTATTATTTCAATACGCTTACTGGTATCCGCATAACTTCTTAACTCATCTGGTAAAGTGAGGCTGAAATTTTTTAAATAAAAACCAGAAAAGAAATTATTGGTATTCCCTGCATAACCTGTTGGAAATACCATTCCCGTTGGGTTAGATACAAAAGAGTGATCATAGGCAATCACACCTGCTTTGATTCCTAAGCCATTGGTATTGGGTATAACACAGGCAGGTAAAGTTCCTTCTACTACATAGTCGGACCATTTTGCAATATTCAATTGAAAATTAAAAGCCACATGGGTTTTGGAAGCATCAACCGGCACTAAAAATTCTCTGGGCAATTGTATGTCCACATCCAGATTGTATTTCCAGAAGGAAGGATCACTGGCACTAAAAACAATTCCATTTCCTATATGCCCATTCGATTCCTTGTTGAAAATCATTTTTAAATTCTCCGTTCCGGTATTTGCATAGGAAACCACGATATCATCAATTATTTTAAGAGAGCCGTTAATTCCATTCACTCCTGCATTGGTAAATCGTATGCCATATCCTCTTAACCCAATGGCAGCAGTTCCATTCATGGTATTGTTGGGGTTCTTGAATATTTTATCGGTATTCAAAGAAGCAATGGCTTCAAACTCTGCATAGTCCGGTCTGAAAATCATTTCGGTAAAACCAAAAGCTTCTGAAGTATCTCCCTCTTTAAAATAACCAATGGGCATATTGATGGGCTCTATAGATAAGGAACTGTCTACAAAAGGCATGTACTCTGCAGGCACCAATCCTTTCAGGTGCTTGTTGGCTTTTACTTTATCCGCAACTTCACCCAGCTTGTTGATCGTCCAGGCTCCTCCATAATTATTTACACTGGCCGCATTTATTAAAAACTGAACCGGATAGGTTTGATCGGAATCAACTTTGGTATGTATAGAACCTGAACAGAGTTTGTCCTGTGCATTTATTTTGATTCCTTTAAACCGAACATTAAAAATGCCCAACCAATTTACTCTAACGATTCCCTCTCCGGAAAGCGAGTCGTTGGTTCCCGTTGGAACTTTAGAAAATTTCATTTTAAAATCATCCGACAAACTAATTTCATCTCCTATTGCATATGTCTTTGTAGAGATACTGGAACAATTGCCCATTGAAGTATTCGGAACCGATGCATTGGTTTTAAATACTGTATAATCGCTAATGCCATTGTTCTGTCCATAAGTAATGCCATTGGCTCCCGAAGCCTGCACCTGCCATACAAATTCGCATCCACCTGTTAAACAGGAAGGATCAATGATATTGGGAACATTGGCTTGTGTTAACCCATTGTATTCTTTGGTAAAAATGGGTTGAGTAGTATTGATGGTCTGGGTTGCAGACTGACCCGTTTGTTTTTTCCATACCCGCAATGTGTACTTAACAATGCTTCCCGGATTAGGCGTAACAGCTGACCATTTAAATTGAACCGGTGCCGATGCCATTTGGGTGTTGTACATCATTTCATTCACCGGCATTATATTCAGCGGCTTATTAAAATTCGACTCGGTATTCTGTATGGTAAAGTTTTTACATTTTTCTTCGCTCAGTGCTGCATTGTTTGGACCACCAAAGATTTTAACGCAAATGGTATAATCCCCTGGTATCAATTTGCATTCCTGACCCAGTAAACCAACCGCCGCATTGCCACTCCAGATTTTCATTAAACTGTTAAAGCTGGCATTGGGCGCGGTAGCTGGTGTATAGCTACCACAAACAACAGAAGACCCTTTTTTAATTTGTACCAGGATTCGGCTGCTTTCTAAAATGGGATCTAATTTTCCGGCCAGGGCCCTGGTAGAAACCGTAATACTCAAAAGTGAATTTCCCCCAATCCAATTGGCTGTATTTGCATTTGGAAATTGCGGAAGGCTGATATTGATGCTGTTAACAGGCAATTGCTGCCCAACTAAAAACAGCGGAAAAATCAGGAATAGCGTTAGGATAGCTTTGAACATGGGTAAAGCATTTCATGTATCCTAAGCTAACAAAGGAAAAAATGCTTTTCATACCCATTGAGCAAGATTCAGTAAAACCCGTGTATTTGACTGCGATGGATGAGCCAGTGGTTCTGTACTAATTCCCCCTGTAAGTGGCGTACCCGAATGGAGATAATGTAATAGGTACGTGGTAATGTGCATCGTCTACCAGTTCAAAAACCACTTCAATAAAGGGATAAAAAGATTTTTGCTGATTGGCTGCAAAATAAGGACTGGTATGGAAAGTGAGTTTATAGATACCGACATGGCTTTTTCCATCCTGCTTTAAGAAATCCTTGATTCGGCCATTGGCATCGGTAAATTTTTCTTCTACTTTCATCCACTGATCGTTCTTGTCTTTTTTAGCTAAGCTGATTTTAACATTGGCAGCCGGCTTACCTGCTGTAATATCCAAAATATGACTTGACAACTGATATACTGGCTCTTGCGCAATACTCAACTTTATCAAACACAAAAAAGCAAAAATTAACAAGCTTATTTTTTTCATAGGATTCTTTTTGGTTTATAACACAGAGGTCGATGCTATGTTGAATGCATTCGGGTATTTAACAGATCATTGAACTTGTACAAAATGCACGCTGATGCACCAATAAAAAAAACGGCCCCTCAAATTGAGGAGCCGTTCAATCTTATAAGAAAATCTGCAGCTATTATAGGGCTACTGCACCTTCTACCAGCACGGTTACTTTGTTGTTGAGTACTTCAACAAATCCGCTTTGGATAGAATATTTCTCTACTTCCTTCTTATCCTTTAAAATTTTCAGGTTACCCTTACCCAAGGCACTCACCAACGGAGCGTGCTTATCAAGGATTTCGAATAAACCACTTATACCGGGCAACTGCACACCGTACACTTCCCCACTGTATAATTTTTTTTCAGGCGTTAATATTTCTAGAATCATAAATTATCCTTTTGCTGCTTCGATCATTTTCTTACCCTTCTCAATAGCATCATCCAAAGTACCTACCAGGTTGAAGGCTGCTTCAGGATACTCATCCACTTCACCGTCCATGATGGCGTTGAATCCTTTGATGGTATCATCAATGCTAACGAATACCCCTTTCAATCCAGTGAACTGTTCAGCTACGTGGAAAGGCTGAGATAAGAAACGCTGTACTTTACGAGCACGCTGTACGGTCATTTTATCTTCTTCGCTCAATTCATCCATACCAAGGATGGCAATGATATCCTGTAGTTCCTTGTAACGCTGAAGAATCAACTTCACACGGTTAGCTGTTTCGTAGTGTGCTTCACCTACAATAGCAGGAGTAAGGATACGAGAAGTAGAATCCAATGGATCCACCGCAGGGTAGATACCTAAGTCGGCAATCTTACGGCTTAATACGGTAGTAGCATCCAGGTGAGCGAAAGTTGTTGCAGGAGCAGGGTCAGTCAAGTCATCCGCAGGTACGTAAACCGCCTGTACGGAAGTGATAGAACCATTCTTGGTAGAAGTGATACGCTCTTGCATCAATCCCATTTCAGTAGCAAGGGTTGGCTGGTAACCTACCGCTGAAGGCATACGGCCTAACAACGCAGATACTTCAGATCCTGCCTGAGTAAAACGGAAGATATTATCAACAAAGAACAAAATGTCCTTACCTTTTCCAGTACCATCTCCATCACGGAAGTATTCCGCAATAGTCAACCCACTTAAAGCCACACGAGCACGAGCCCCTGGAGGTTCGTTCATCTGACCGAATACGAAAGTAGCTTTTGAGTCTTTCAAACCTTCCAAGTCAACCTTAGAAAGATCCCATCCGCCTTCTTCCATGCTATGCTTAAAGCCATCACCATATTTCATGATACCCGCTTCAATCATTTCACGCAATAAGTCGTTACCCTCACGAGTACGCTCACCCACACCGGCGAATACAGAAAGACCACCATGACCTTTTGCGATATTGTTGATCAATTCCTGAATCAATACGGTTTTACCTACACCCGCACCACCGAACAAACCAATCTTACCACCCTTTGCATAAGGTTCAATAAGGTCGATTACTTTAATACCGGTAAACAACACTTCTGTTGCGGTACTTAGGTTTTCGAAGCTTGGTGGCTTAGCGTGGATCGGACGACCGTTGCTCTTATCTAATTGAGGAAGACCATCAATAGCGTCTCCGGTTACATTAAACAAACGACCGTTGATACCTTCTCCAATTGGCATAGCGATGGCTTTACCTGTATCTACTACAGTCATACCTCTTACTAAACCTTCAGTTCCGTCCATTGCAATGGTACGTACACTGTCTTCTCCCAGGTGCTGCTGTACCTCAAGTACCAGCTTGTCACCGTTTTCCTTGGTTATCTCTAAGGCATTGTAGATTTCAGGCAATGCGCTGTCCTGAAAATGAACGTCTACAACCGCTCCAATAATTTGTTTAATCTTCCCTGTTGTTGCCATAAATGGTTGATTTGGCCGCAAAGGTAAGGGTAAGCCGCAAAAAAGGCGAAGGAACTAGTCCTTTTTTTTCTTGAAAATTGAAAAGAGGGACTGGGCCACGGGTACCAGTTTTAAAATATTCCATGCCCCGGCAAGGCTGGCAGTGGTTAAAACCGCGGGTACAATGGCTCCGGAGGCTTTTTTAAAGAGTTGGGAGGGGATTTTAGCTGCCCGCTCACCCAGATCCTTCTCCTGGCTGGCCAGCTGCCCTTTTAGCTGGGCGATGGCGTTCCGGAGTTCCTCCTGGTTCTTTATAGATGGGGGCGTAAAGGCTGGCATGGTATGAGCAATATGGGTGGTTACTTAAAAAGGTTTTTAATGATGGCATTGCGTACTCCGCCGGCAATGGCTTTGCGGAAAATCAGTACCAACAGGGCAAGTCCCAGAAAAAAGGCAGCTACATACCCGAATCCCATCACCAGGCTACCCGTAAGGTCGGTTAAATAATAGGCGGTCATAATCCCCCCGAAAACAAGGGCAAAAACAAAGAGCACCCCCAGAATGGTCATCAGGGCGCCTGCCGCCATTTTATCACTGACTTTATCGGCCACCTGCATTTTGGCCAGCAGGATTCTGTTCTGGATATAATCTTCCAGTTCCTGTTTGGCGTCTTTAAAAAATTGGTTGGAGTCGGACATGGCTTGGTTCGTTACTACTATGCTTCTGAAACTTTGTTCTCTAATTCTTTTACCAACTGTTTGGCTTTTGCTAAAAGCTCTTCTACATTTTCCTTGGCCTTGCCATAAGTTTCCTGCATATCCTCTTTTATTTCCTCTGTATCAATATTCATATTAGCTAAAAATTCCTTGCCTTTATCGGAACTCAGGTACAAAGCCAATGCCGAACCGGCCAACACTCCCAGCAATAAGCCGGAAATGAATTTATTGTTCTCGCTCATAAATAATACATTTGATACAAGTTACGAAAAATGCACCAAGACCATAAAATAAACCGCTATATTTTTCTGGCAGTGATGCTATTGTTTGCAGCTTTTTTGTTTTATACACTAAAACAATTTTTTACTGCATTCCTTGCTGCTGTTATTTTCTACGTATTGAGTAAGCCCAGTGTAGAA
>CALEST010000035.1 GCA_937907555.1 uncultured Sediminibacterium sp. | reverse complement strand
TTTAAAATCGGCAGAATTTAATTTCCCTATTATTTGTGTAGGCAATCTGGCAGTAGGGGGAACAGGCAAATCTCCCATGGTAGAATATCTGTTGACTTTACTGAGCCCCAAATTTAAAATGGCCACTTTAAGCAGGGGCTATAAGCGCCGTACCAAGGGATATGCACTTGCCAATGAAGCTACAACAGCATTGGAAATTGGTGACGAACCTATGCAGTTTGCCCTGAAGTTCCCCCATGTGGCTGTAGCAGTAGGAGAGGAAAGAATTGTTGCGATTCCACATTTATTGCAGGATCATCCTGATTTGCAAGGAATCATATTAGATGATGCATTTCAGCACCGGACTGTTAAAGCAGGGTTCAATATTCTGCTAACTGAATACAACAATTTGTACACCAGCGACTTTTTTTTACCTACTGGTGATTTAAGAGATGAATGGGCTTCTGCCAAACGGGCACAGGTTATTATTGTTACCAAGTGTCCGGCCGATTTAGATGAATCCACCAAAGAAGCCATTATTAAAGACTTACAACCACTACCTGAACAGCGTGTATATTTTAGTACCATTGAATATGGTATTCCTTATCATATTTGTGATGCCAATATTCAATATGCTATTAACTCTCTGGATGAAGTGATGTTGGTTTGTGGAATAGCCAATCCCAAGCCATTAAAAGACTTTTTGTTGCAGAAAGCCAAAACCTATTACCAGCAGGATTATGCGGACCATCATATCTTTTCTATTGACGATTTAAAAGAAATCAAACAATTGTTTGATGAAGTATCTGCAGACAGAAAACTGATTGTTACCACTGAAAAAGATGCAGTTAGATTAATCAAGTTTAAAGAAGAATTGAAGTCGATGCCTTTTTTTGTTATCCCTATCCGACACAGGATTTTATTTGATGAGTCCTGGCAACTCAACGATCAACTGATTAAATTCATACAACATTTCCCTTTTAAACCCATTACACCTGAACATGAGCTCGAAAAAGCCTAAATCTAAACAGAAACGTAAAGCTAAAACGATTACGGTTCAAACCCCCAAAGGAAGACTTGAAGTAACCCGTTCCGGGATGGGCTATGTTATTATTGATGATGAAGCAGGCGATGTATTGGTAAAACCCAATGATTTCCTGACTGCATTGCATGGAGACATTGTAAGGGTTAAAATTATTAAAGAAAATAGCAGAACAGGGAAACGGGAAGGAAAGATTACAGAAGTAGTTTCCAGAAAACAAACGGAATTCATAGGTCATTTGCAGGTATCTGCCCATCACGCTTTTTTTGTGCCCGATTCGGACAAACCCATGCCAGACTTATATATTCCGCTTCAGTCTATCAATGGAGCCAAGCACAAAGACAAAGTATTGGTACGATTGGTTCGCTGGGAAAAAGATGATAAAAAACCAGTTGGAGAAGTAGTCAGCCTTCTGGAAAACGATAGTCCGAATGATGCTGCCATGAAAGAAATTTTAACGGAAGCAGGATTTCCTATTTCTTTTTCTGATGAAGTAATGGAAGAAGCCGGAAGATTGCCGGATATCATAGGAGAGGAAGAAGTGGCCAGGAGAAAGGATTGCAGAAATGTATTAACCTTCACCATTGATCCAGTGGATGCAAAAGATTTTGACGATGCCATATCTATCAGACAATTGGGGGATAATAAATATGAAATAGGGGTTCATATTGCGGATGTTAGTCATTATGTTGAACCCGACACGGCGTTGGATGAAGAAGCTTATAAAAGGGCTACTTCCGTGTATCTTCCGGACCGCGTTAATCCAATGTTGCCAGAACATATTTCCAATCAGCTTTGTTCTTTAAGGCCCAATGAAGACAAACTTACTTTCTCTGCCATTTTTCAGATGAATGCTCAGGGAGAAGTGAAGCAGTACTGGCTTGGAAGAACAGTTACTCATTCCGATCATCGCTATACTTATGAAGACGTTCAACAAATCATAGAAACCAAGGAAGGACTATACAAGGAAGAAATTCTTCTCCTGAATGATATTGCTCAAAAACTCAGGAAAAAAAGGTTTAGTAAGGGAGCCATTAATTTTTCATCGCAGGAAGTTCGTTTCAAGCTCGATGAAAAAGGGACTCCAATAGGGATAGTGATAAAAGAAAGTAAGGAAGCCCATCAGCTAATTGAAGAACTGATGTTGCTGGCCAATAGAACGGTAGCCGAGAATATCGCCAAAAAGGCGGTGAACGGCAAGCCGATCCCTTTTCCTTACCGCGTTCACGATCAACCCGATGAAGAGAAACTGGCACCCTTTATTCAATATGCCAAAAGATATGGTCATGGATTTGATATCAGCAGTCCACAATCCATTGCACATAGTTTTAACCAGATGTTAAAAGATGCAGCGGGAAAACCGGAACAGCATGTGTTGGAACAGCTGGGCATCAGAACCATGGCGAAAGCCATTTATACACCTGATAATATTGGCCACTACGGGCTTGCATTCGAACACTATTGTCATTTTACTTCTCCTATAAGAAGGTATCCGGATATTTTGGTGCATAGAGTATTGCAATCTGTTTTAGACGATGCACCCAAAGTAGACAAGAAGATGGCGGAGAAATGTAAACATACCAGTGAAAGGGAAAGGGCAGCGATGGAATGTGAAAGAGCGGGTAATAAATACAAGCAGGTTGAGTTTTTACAAGGGTTTATTGGGGAGTGCTTTGAGGGCGTGGTAAGCGGCGTTACCAGTTTCGGTTTTTTTGTAGAAACCATTGAACACAAATGTGAAGGACTGGTAAGCATTGTAAGCCTCAGTGATTATGATGATTTCAGATTGATTGAATCAGAATACAGTCTGGTGGGCAGAAGGAGCGGGCGCATATTCAAAATGGGCGATAAAGTAACGGTTCGTTTAGTTGCAGCCAATTTGGAGAAACGCCAGCTGGATTTTGAGTGGGAGTTAGGATAAGATGCTTTATTCCCAACCGCTGGCCAATACATCGGCCAGATGCATCATCTGAATGTTTTTGCCTTCGTGCTTGGCACATCCGTCTATATGCATGAGGCAACTCATATCTGTACTAATCAGAACAGTGGCATCCGTATCTGAAGCATTGTTTATTTTCTGGCTTCCCATGGCAATGCTAATGGGTTCAAATTTTACGGCGAAAGTGCCTCCGAATCCACAACAGGTTTCTACGTCGTTCATTTCTTTTAACTCCAGGCCATTAACCCGGCTTAGTAACAATCGAGGCTCCTGTTTAATTTTGCACTCTCTTAATGCGGCACAGCTGTCATGATAAGTGGCGGTAGCTTCCAGACTTGCACCAAAATCAATTTGCTTTACTACATTAACAAGAAAGTCGGAGAATTCATAAATCCGGGTTCCTATTTTAGAAGCCTGATTTTTGTAGGCTGAATTCTCGAATAACTGAGTGTAATAATTTTTTACAAATCCAACACAGCTTGCACTGGGTGCAACAATATATTCGGCTCCTTCAAAGTCTTGTAAAAATTTAGTGCAGACTTCCTTGGCTTCTCCATGAAAACCCGCATTGAAAGCAGGCTGCCCACAACAAGTTTGTGAAGCATTGTAATGAACCGTACAACCTGCTTTACGCAATACTTTAACCATATTGAAAGCCACATTGGGATATAGCTGGTCTATAAAGCAAGGGATAAATATCTGTACGTTCATCAAAGTTATTTTAGCGTCCGATTCAGATGAATCATTTTCAATGCAGTGATGGCAGCTTCTTCTCCTTTGTGTCCATGCACGCCACCTATTCTTTCAATTGCTTGTTGCTCGTTTAAAACAGTCAATACACCAAAAATAACAGGTACATCAATCTGCAGGTTCAATTGCATAATGCCATCTGTTACTCCTTTACATACATAGTCGAAATGCGGGGTATCTCCTTGTATAACGGCACCTAATACTATATATGCATGGGGAGTACGCTTCGCATAGGTATAATGCTGTTTAACACCGAATGGCAATTCAAAAGCACCAGGCACTACCAGGGTTTTTACCGTTGCTCCAGTTTCCTTCAAAACTTTCTTAGCACCTTTTTCCAAAGCGTTGATGATGCTGCTGTTCCATTCTGTTTTAACGATAACAACAAAGGCATCCTCCGGTGCGGGGATGCCTTTGTTTAATAAAGTATTTCCTTTAGTAGCCATTATTCAGCAAGGTCATTTTTTTCGTTGCTCAGACGATAAATGTATTTATCAGCCTGAAACCCTTTGTCTGTTTTGGGGAATTTGTTTTTTACTTCTTTGTACAATTCCAATGCTTCAGCTGTTTTGCCGGTAGACTCTAATAATAAAGCAGCACGGAATAAATATTCTGATGAGTTGTTCTCATCTTCAACAAATGTAGCAGCTGCTTTCTTGTAAGCAGAAACGGCTTCGTCTTTTTTATTTAGTTCAGCATAAGCATCACCCAAACATCCGGTAGCCAGTAATTGAATTTGCTTGGCATCTGTAGAAAAATCTTTTAAGTGCTTTACAGCATTTTCAAACTCACCCAATTTAAGATAGCTGATACCCGCATAGTAATGAGCAAGATTAGCTGATTTTGTACCACCAAAATTGCTGATTACATTTAATACACCTTTGTATTGGCCGTCTCCATTCAATACCAGTCTGGATGAATCCATTGCAAAGTATTGTTCAGCTTTAAATAAAGCCTCTGCTGCTTTTTCTTCTTTTGGTTTTACCACATACTGCTGGTAAGCAAACCATCCTCCTCCAATTACCAATACCGCTGCAATCGCCAGCATTAAAGGCTTTTGAATTTTTGAAAAAGTGGTTTCAATTTTATGCGCTGCCTCTTGGGTTACTACTTCAGGCGCTTGTTTTTCGCTCATTCTATTTGATTATTCGGTTTAGTAAATTAGTCAACAATAAAAGGATAGTTCTGGTCTATATAAACATCTTTTAAAACTTCGTCATCATTTGGCCATGGACTTTCTTCTGCAAATCTAACAGATTCATCTACCATTGCATTAATTCTGGCATCTATAGCATCCAGTTCAGCCTGAGTGGCAAATCCGTTTTCCAGAATGGTATTTGCCACTTTGGTAATAGGATCCTGGTCTTTGTATTCTTCTACTTCTTCCTTGGATCTGTATTTCTGAGGATCGGATACGGAGTGTCCCTTGTAACGGTAGGTCTTCATTTCCAAAAGAGTAGGGCCATCTCCTTCTCTTGCTCTTTTTACCGCTCTGGCAACCGCATCATGAACTGCTTCTGCAGTCATACCGTCTACCTTGTCAGCAGGCATTTCGTATGCATCAGCCAGTTTATAAATATCAATTACATTACTGGTTCTCTCAATGGAAGTACCCATGGCATAATTGTTATTCTCACAAATAAAAATCACAGGTAATTTCCAAAGCATGGCCAGGTTAAAGGTTTCATGTAGCATACCCTGACGGGCAGCACCGTCACCAAAATAGCATAGAACCACATTCTGTGTTCCTCTGTATTTTTCTGCAAATGCCAACCCTGCTCCCGTACCAATCTGAGCGCCTACGATTCCGTGACCTCCAAAAAATTTATGTTCCACGCTAAAGAAGTGCATACTTCCCCCTTTACCCTTTGCACAACCGGTAGCTTTACCGTATAATTCTGCCATACAGGCATTGGCTGATACACCCTTTGCAAGTGCCAAGCCGTGATCACGATATGCTGTGATAAACGGATCGTCCGCCTGGGTTGCAGTCATACAACCCGCTGCAATGGCTTCCTGGCCCACATAAGCATGGAAAAATCCTCGAATTTTTCCTGCCATTTTATACATTTCTTCGGCTTTTAATTCGAACTGGCGAATCAATTGCATTAGTTCATACCAATACAGGTAGGTTTCTTTAGAAAACTTTGTAGACACTTTTCAAAATTTTGATGGCAAATATAGGGGTTATCCTTGATAGTTCCCTACCCGGCATATTCCGCAACCCTATGTTCTTCAGGAGGGTATGGAATACGAATAGAACTGAGGTATTGTTCCTCTAAAATATTAGCAAATGTGGAAAAATACAGGATGACATCTTCCCTGACATTTCTTTTCAGCCAGCGGAATCCACCGGGTAATTGATCCAGAACAGCTCTGTCATCTAAATATTCCAGGTGATGAATATCGGATGGTGTAAGACCAATATCTGTAAGCTTTTTTATCAGCAGGTTCACAGGGGTGTTGCTTACAGGGCAAAATTCTTCTGCCAGCTCCGTCCATTCTCCAAAACCTGTGTGCGCATAGGTTAATATTTCTTCCTTACTCACATTCGCAACTACCTGTAATAAATTTCCACAGTTACAGGCACCATGATTGCCCCAGGCATATGGTGCGCCGTTGGCTAATTGCTGAGCCGTTTGTCTTAACACATCTACAAGTACCAAATTTGGATGAGCCATATCAAATTGTTTTTCAAATTAACAAGCCTTTCTTAGAAAAAGTTGATTCAGACGGTAAATTAAAAAGCGGGGGATTCCCTGCATGGATTTGTGCAAGGCAATCAAAAAATAATTGCTGATTTACTCAACATAGCTACCATTCATCCCTAAAATAGCCAATTGCTTAAAACCTTTTTCTTGTTTATGAGTTAGATATAAAAAATTAAACAGAAATTTTATGAAAATGCGCATTTTAACCTTGACAATGGTTGCCCTGATGGGATTATTCGGAAATGTAAGTGCTCAGAACACAGTAGTGGACATTGCTGTTGGTTCTAAGGATCACTCAACATTGGTGGCTGCTGTTAAAGCGGCAGACCTGGTAGGAACTTTGCAAAGTGCTGGTCCGTTTACCGTATTTGCACCGGTAAATGCAGCGTTTGATAAATTACCTGCAGGTACAGTGGCTAATTTATTAAAGCCTGAAAACAAAGCGACTTTAACAAAAGTGTTAACCTACCATGTTGTGGCAGGAAACCTGGATGCAGCGGCAGTTGTAAAAGCAATTAAAGATGGTAAGGGAAAAGCGGTAGTAAAAACAGTTGCTGGTAATTCCTTAACTGTTACCCTAAAAGACGGTAAAGTAACTTTAACCGATGAAAACGGTGGTGTAGCTACGGTTGTAGCTGCTGATTTAAAAGCAGGTAACGGTGTTATCCACGTAATTGATACAGTGGTATTACCAAAATAAGTTTAGTGAAGGTTTGGTTTGTAGGGTAAAGAAAAGAGGCTGCTTGAATAAGCAGCCTCTTTCGTATTTGAACCGTTCAGAACAATGAACAGTATTAATTAAAGTTTTAAGCTTCCAGTAAAAACGGATAGCCATAATGCACCGGAGGATTGTAAGTCTCCTTAATGGTACGGGCGCTTAACCATCTGTAAAGGTTCAGTGCACTGCCGGCTTTGTCGTTGGTACCGGAAGCTCTTGCACCACCAAATGGTTGTTGTCCTACAACGGCTCCTGTTGGTTTGTCGTTGATATAGAAATTACCAGCTGCATTTCTCAGCATATTGGTTGCCAGTTCCACAGCTGCTCTGTCTTGAGACAAGATTGCACCGGTTAATGCATAAGGAGAAGTACTGTCTACCAATTGTAATGTCTTTTCGAACTGTTCTGCAGGGTATACATAAATGGTTAATACGGGTCCGAAAATTTCTTCACACATGGTAACCGATTTTGGATCCTTGGTTACAATTACAGTAGGCTCAATAAAGTATCCTTTGGTCTTACTGAAATTACCTCCAGCAACAATTTTTACTTTCTTATTTTTCTTTGCGTTGATGATATAACGGGTAATGCTATTGTAGGCTTTTTCATCAATTACTGCGTTTACAAAATTGGTGAAGTCTTCAACAGTTCCCACTTTCATGGTATTTACTGCAGCTACCAGTTTCTTTATGATTTCATCTGCAAGGTTGCTAGGGATATAGGCTCTGGATGCAGCAGAACATTTCTGTCCCTGGAATTCAAAAGCACCTCTCGCCAGTGCAGTAACCACTGCATCTACATCAGCAGATTTGTGTGCCACTACAAAGTCCTTACCACCGGTTTCACCTACAATTCTTGGATAGGTTCTGTAGATGCCCATATTTTCACCAATGGTCTTCCACATATTATTGAAAACACCGGTTGAACCTGTAAAGTGAACGCCTGCAAAATCTCTGTGTGAGAAGCAAACTTTACCAATGGTAGGACCATCCACATAAATAAGGTTGATCACCCCATCCGGTAATCCCGCTTCTTTTAATATGCGCATAAATAATTGTGCAGAATAAATCTGTGTGTTGGCTGGTTTCCAAACTACCACGTTACCACACATGGCTGCAGAAGTTGGTAAATTACCTCCGATCGCAGTAAAGTTGAACGGTGTAACAGCCAGTACAAATCCTTCCAAAGGACGCCACTCTAATCGATTGTGCATACCTGGTGCGGAAATAGGCTGTTGTTTATAAATTTCACTTAGGAAATGCACATTGAAACGCAGGAAGTCAATCAATTCACAAGTGCTGTCGATTTCAGCCTGAAATGCGTTTTTACTTTGTCCCAGCATGGTAGCCGCCAGCATCTGATAGCGGTATTTAGTTGCTAATAAATCTGCCGCTTTTAAGAAAATATGGGCTCTGTTTTCCCAGCTAAGAGAAGCCCATTTATCTTTTGCCTGTAAAGCAGCTGCAATGGCCTGGTGTGCATGCTTTTCTTCTCCGGCATTGAAATGGCCGAGTGTATGTGACAATTCATGTGGCGGATGAATGGCTACTTTTTTGTCTGATCTTACTGCTTTACCACCTATATACATAGGGATATCCAGTTGTTTTTTCTTGGCTTCGGCCAATGCTTTTTTCAAAGCTGCTTTCTCCGCACTTCCTGGTGCAAATTGCTGAACCGGTTCGTTGGCCGGCATTGGGTATGAAAATGTACCAATACTCATAGGTGAAAATTTATAAAGTTTGAGGCCGCAAGTTACGAAGAAAACTCTATTGGGTTTTGGCTACATTTGTGTATGGCTGTTATCCTATTTGATCCTTCTTACAGGAATTTATTGGCGCCGCTTTCTACCACCAAAGCGCTGGCACAGTTTCATTTTGGTTTATTGAGTATTCAGGAACGATGGGAACTGTTGCTCAAACTGCCCGCTGCCGTTCATACGGCACCTTACTTACAGGAATTGTATGCCGGAACGAATGCAAGGCTGTTGGAATCTGAGTCACAGGCAACAGATGCCCATCTCTGGATTGATGCATCTGTAATTCCGGATGATGCAATGATTGAACAAATACAATTCCTGCAAAACGGAGATTGCCTGATGGATGAACAGGGTTTGGTGGCGGGGAAAGCAGTGATTCCTTTCAGCGGTTTTAATCCCTCTGATACGGCTTCGTATTTTACACAAGCCAATAAGCTTGAAAAGGTTCAGCGCATTCGTTTTCCCTGGGAAATCATGCAGCTCAATGACGCAATGATTCGTAAGGATTTTGAATGGGTTACTACAGGCAGAAAGTCCATGCCCATTCCCGCTTCTGTAAATGCAATCGGGGATGAACAGATTTTTATTGAACCCGGCGCACGCTTGCAATACTGTACTTTGAATGCGGGTACAGGTCCTATCTATATTGGGAAAAAAGCGGAAATCATGGAAGGTTCCAGTATCAGAGGACCTTTCTCTATTGGGTATAATTCAGTGGTTAAAATGAATAGCCGCATTTACGGTGGAACAACCTTGGGCCCATACTGCATGGGAGGAGGTGAAATTAAAAATGCGGTGATGATGGGTTATACCAATAAAGCACACGATGGTTATCTGGGAGATGCTGTTATTGGAGAATGGTGTAATATGGGGGCGGGTAGCAGCAATAGCAATCTGAAAAATTCTGCTGGTACCATTAAAATATTCAGCATGGGACTGAATGAGTATGTTCCCGTTGGTCAGAAGTGCGGGGTCATTATGGGCGATTATTCCAGGGTGGCCATAAATTCCAGTCTCAATACAGGATCGATGATTGGCGTAAGCTGTAATGTATTTGGAGAAGGGCTTTTGCATAGTTCCATTCCGCATTTTAGCTTTGGATTAAAAGGAAAAGTGTATCAGATAGATACCGCTATCAGAGATATCAATAACTGGAAAGGATTAAAGGGACTGGAAATGTCTAATGAAGAAATAAACGTTCTACAATATATTTATACAAACAACAAGCAATTATGAGAAAGCAAATCGCAGCAGCCAACTGGAAAATGAATCTTACTTTACAACAAGGAGAACAATTGATTAATGACCTTTTGTTAAAGCCACATTCATTAAAGGAAAATCAACAGGCTGTTTTTGCAGTACCTGCTCCTTACTTAATGATGGCGCAGGAAAAATTGGGAAACAAAGAGAGAGTAGCGGTAGCTGCTCAAAACTGTTATAGCAAAAAGAGCGGAGCCTATACCGGTGAAATTTCTGTAGAAATGTTACAGTCCATTGGAGTACATTATGTGGTATTGGGGCACTCTGAAAGGAGAGAATATTTTAACGAAAACAACCAGTTCCTTGCAGAAAAAATTGATATCTGTTTGGCTACTGGCGTTACCCCCATTTTTTGTTGCGGAGAACCTTTGCAAATTCGTGAGGCGGGAACACAGAATGAATTTGTAGGTACTCAATTGAAAGAATCTTTATTTCATTTATCTGCTGCTGAAATTACCAAACTAGTAATTGCCTATGAACCCATCTGGGCCATTGGTACGGGTAAAACAGCCAGCAGCGATCAGGCGCAGGAAATGCATGCATTTATTCGTGCAGAATTAGCACATCAATATGGTAAAGAAACAGCTGATCAGATTTCTATTTTGTACGGAGGTAGTGTAAAAGCCAGCAATGCAGTTGAGCTGTTTGCACAGCCCGATGTGGATGGAGGTCTGGTAGGAGGCGCTTCCCTGATTGCCGATGAATTTGTGGCGATTATCAATGCTTTAAAATAAACTGCGCTCTGCTGATCCGGTCGTTGATGGCAATGCCAATTCCTTCGTTGGGAAATATTTCTGAAAGAATGAGGTCGAAGTTTGACTGATCAATTTTTCTTAAAGTTCCAAACAATTGGCTGGCTGCGGTTGACAGCTGATGGTCGTGGGCAAGTTTAAAATTGGTAGCCCCCTCGTATTCTGTATCCAGACTAATCACAGCTATTTTTTTGCCCGCATGCTCCTTTAGTAATTGTGGAATATTCCCAATATACAATGGGGTATGAGGTGCATAGTGACTCTTAAGTTGTCCAGGAGTTGCGGGTTGATTTTCTGAAAGCCCTTGCGAAAGATGCTGTGTTTGATGGTTTGTTCCACTGATTACCGCAAGCCCGCTAAATGCGCTCAGCTCTTCAGCCGTTACGCTTCCCGCTCTGTGCAAAATGATGATATTGTCGGCCACTTCGCAAATCGTAGATTCCAATCCCACTTTGGTACTCCCTCCATCTAATATATAGGGAATTTTACCATGGAGTCCATCCATCACATGATGGGCATTGGTTGGGCTGATATATCCGGAAGGATTGGCACTGGGGGCTGCCAGTGGAAATGACAATTGGCTCAACAGCGATAAGGTCAAGGGCTGATCGGGTACTCTGATGGCTACTTTATTACTGCCGGCAGTAGTGATATCTGGCACATTGCTTTTTTTAGGCAATAACAAAGTCAAAGGACCGGGCATAAAATGTTGGGCCAGTTTCAGGCTTATTTCATCTGCCTCGGCGTAATCGGTAATCTGATTGGTATTGGCCAGGTGTAATATCAGGGGATTAAAACTGGGGCGATTTTTAGCTGCGTATATTTTGGCCACAGCTGCCGGATCCAATGCATTTGCGGCCAAACCATAGACGGTTTCTGTGGGAATAGCCACCAGTTCACCTGCCTGTAAAAACGCTGCTGCGA
>CALEST010000034.1 GCA_937907555.1 uncultured Sediminibacterium sp. | reverse complement strand
ATGAGCAGAACACAGAAGAGTTATTTATGCTTTATGATGCATGGGAAACGTTGAATATGAAACAACTGGAATATGTGGATCTGCTCAACCAGGCATTGAAACTCCAGGTAACGATCGAAAGAATTATCGAAAAAAATTAAAGCAACACTGTATGCAAAGAAGAAACTTTTTGAAAATATCAGGCCTTAGTGCTGGTACGGTAGTAACAGGTGGTTCATTAGCCGGATTTCTGGTCAGTTGCAGTGGCTGTAAAAAGGAACATCACATGGGTTTAATGACGGAACCTGTAATGGTAACCGAAGGTGATTTTTCAAAACTCCTTTCATTTCCAGCTCAGGCTGGATTGAATCAAACGCTTACGGCCCAGGCCACAACTGCCAATTTAAAGGGTACGACTATACCAGTATTAGGTTACCAACCTAACAGCCTGCTCGGCCCTACTTTCAAAGTAAATAAAGGGGATGCAGTGAATATTCTTTTACAGAATAATTTATCGGAACATACCAATATACATTGGCATGGCTTAAAAATTCCGGCGTTGATGGATGGCCACCCTGACCAGTTGGCCGATGCAGGCAGCAATTTCCGATATCAGTTCACGGTAAATCAACGAGCTGGTTTAAGCTGGTATCATCCGCATCCTCATGAAAAAACCGGTAAGCAGGTATTCCAGGGATTAGCTGGTTTATTCATTATTAATGACGCAGAGGAATCTGCGCTGAACCTCCCATCTGGTCAATACGAAATCCCATTGGTGATACAGGATAAACGCATCACTAATAGCGGAATAACTTATAATCCTTCTATGGAAGAAGTAATGGCTGGCTATATGGGTGACTCAATTGTAGTCAATGGCATTTACTCACCTTATACAGATGTATCCACCCGGTATTACCGCCTTCGCTTATTGAATGGTTCTAATGCAAGGGTGTACAACCTTGCTCTCAGCAATAATGCCGACATAATAGTAATCGGTAATGATGGAGGCCTATTGAAAAATCCGGTTACTATAAAAGAAATTTTGATTGCGCCTGGTGAAAGATTGGACGTATTGGTCAACTTTAGCGGAGTAACAGTCGGTACTGAACTATTTTTAATGAGTAAAGAATTTGTACAGGGTGGCGCTGCACAGGGTAAGCAATCTTTCAGAATAATGAAGTTTAAAGTAACATCCACAGTTACCGATCCATTTACAGTTCCTGCTAACCTGAGTGTAATTAGTAATATCCAGGTTTCATCAGCAGTAAAGACAAGAACATTTGATATTTCAAATGCAATGGAGCATCATGGATATCCCATGAATGACGGCATGCAGATGCGGCACCGTATCAACGGCAAATTATTTGACAGCAACCGTATTGACGAGAATGTTGCTGCCAATACTAATGAAATTTGGGTTTTTGACAACAGCAAAGGAGATGAACAACACCCTATGCACCTACATGGGGTATTTTTCCAGGTGCTTGACCGAACGGGTGGCAGGGGAACCAGGATAGCTTCAGAAAGCGGATGGAAGGATACGGTACTGGTAATGCCGGGTGAAACAGTAAGAGTACTTGTTCCATTTGAAAGCAATACCGGAAAGTTTGTATTCCATTGTCATAACCTGGAACACGAAGACGATGGCATGATGTTACAATATCAATTGAGTTAACCGGACATAAAATGAAGAAATTACTTTTATTCAGCCTCCTTGCTTTAATTGTTGCACTTGTAGCCTGTAACAGTGATAAGGATTCCCATAAAGGCCATCTGTCAGACGGGGCTAAAGAAATGTACACCTGCCCCATGCCGGAAGATTCAGTCTTCAGTGATAAACCCGGCACATGTCCAAAGTGCGGAATGGACTTGGTGAAAATGGAGGATCATAATCAGGAAAAGGAGAAAGCAGAATACACCTGCTCCATGCACCCCGAAGTAATAAGAGACAAACCCGGTGCTTGCCCAATCTGCGGAATGGACTTGGTGAAGAAGGAATCTGCCAACAATAATCCGGGTGATATTGAAATGGGATCATTGCTAAGACCAACCAACGAATTTGTAGTGTCATCCATTCCTGTTACCACCATTGAGCAACGGGGAGAACAGATTGAGATTGAAGCCCTGGGCAATATTGCTTATGACACAAGGCAGGTGGGAAGTATCTCAGCAAGAGTGTCAGGCAGAATTGAGAAGTTATATGTCCGCTATCGTTATCAGAAAATTGCCAAAGGCCAAAAGATATTGGATATATACAGCCCTGAATTACTTACTGCACAGCAGAATCTTTTGTTCCTGTTAAAGAATGATGCAGAAAACATCACATTTATTCAGGCTGCAAAGGAAAAACTATTGTTATTAGGTATGAGTAATGAACAGTTGGGGCAGGTAATAAAAGCCGGTCAGCCATCATTAACAATTGCTGTGTACAGTAATTACAGTGGACATATACATGAAGCAGCCAACGATGGCGGCATGAATAAAGAACCTGGTAATATGAGAGATATTTCTCTGATTACTGATGAACTGACTTTGAAGGAAGGAATGTATGTGCAGAAGGGGCAGTCTGTTTTTACTGTTTTCAATCCGGACAGGGCCTGGGCTATATTAAATATATATGGCGAAAATCAATCGATGGTAAAAACAGGGAACACAGTACGGATTGTACCGGAAACTGCACCGGGGAAAGATTTCCGGGCAAGTATTGATTTCATAGAACCCTTTTACCGTAAAGAAAGTAAAACACTGACAGCCAGAGTATATTTCAATAACAGTGTTTTAAAAATCCCTGTTGGCAGCCAGGTGAAAGCAACCGTTTTCGGAAATACCAAAGAAGCTTATTGGTTACCAAAAGATGCTGTGCTTTCGTTAGGTATAGATAAAGTAGTGTTTCAAAAATCAGATGGAGGTTTTAAAGCGATGAAGATAATTACCGGCATCATTCATGAAAAACACATACAGGTGCTTAACGGGTTAACAACGGCAGATTCTGTAGCACTCAATGCACAATTCCTTATGGATAGCGAAAGTTTTATCAAAGTTAAAAACTGATTATGCGGTATATCACTATTATCACATTTCTATTATTTGTTCTGGCATCCTGCAAGAATAAAAATAAAATAGCAGCAGACCCCGACACTTATTATACCTGTTCTATGGATCCGCAGGTGGTGGAATACAAACCTGGCAAATGTCCCATTTGCAAAATGGATTTAACTCCGGTAAAGAAAAAGAACGGGGAGAATAAAGATGAATTGCAATTAAGCGAACAGCAAATTCAGTTAGGGAACATAACGACAGATACTATTAGGAATGGAACAATTGGCGACCAGTTGATTTTAACAGCCACATTGAATTTTGACCAGATGAAAACAACCTCGGTCAGTTCAAGAGTAATGGGCAGGGTTGAAAGATTGTTTTATAAAAATATGGGTGATTACGTTAAAAAAGGTTCACCCCTGTATGAGATTTACAGCGAGGATTTAAACAATGCAAAGCAGGAGTATCTTTTAGCATTGGATAAGAAAAGGGCATTTTCTGCTGAAACGGTGATTGACTTTGACCAGTTGATTCAGAGTGCCAGAAACAAACTGCTGCTTTGGGGTTTAAGTGAACCACAGATAGCAGAACTGACACAAACAGGAAAAGCATCACCAACCACTACATTTTACAGTACAGCAGGCGGCTATGTTACACAACTCGATATTCGGGAAGGTGATTATGTAATGGAAGGCGGTACAATTGTAAAACTGGCCGACCTTTCCACCTTGTGGGCAGAGGCACAGGTTTATACATCGCAAATGGCAGAAATAAATACCAACAGCATGGCTATCGTTCAGTTGCCTGATTTTGACAATAAAGAAATCAAAGGAAGGATTGAATTTGTAAACCCGGAAATCAATCCTGACACACGAATCAATCTTATCCGGGTTTCCATCCCCAATCCGGGCAATCAGTTAAAACCCGGTATGCCTGCTTATGTATTATTGAAAAGTCCGCAGCGAAAATCAATAACCCTGCCGGTTGACGCAGTCATCCGGGATGGCAAAGGGGCAACTATTTGGTTACAGACGGAAAAAAACACATTTAAAAGTATAATGGTTCAGCCAGGTCTGGAAAGCGGTGATAGAATTGAGATTAAATCAGGTTTAAAAGAAGGAGATATAGTTGTATTAACAGGTGCATACCTTCTGCACAGCGAATATGTATTTAAAAAGGGAGCAGACCCAATGGCGGGACACAATCACTAATCAATTACTACATTATGGCCGAAGCAAAATATGTATCAGCATTACGGTTTAGATGGCTTACACCGCTATATGATTTTTTTGTCGGCGTCACCATGCCGGAAAGAAGGATTAAGCAAACTTTGATAAACACATCATTTCTCACTGATTATGCTGCAGTGCTTGATTTTGGTTGCGGAACAGGCACACTTACTATAATGGCAAAGGCGCATAGACCTTCAATCAATATAACCGGTATTGATATTGATAAGACGATACTTAAAAAGGCTTCTGAAAAAATCGGGGAGAAAGGAATGGAAATAAAGTTTATAGCGTATGATGGGGAACATCTCCCTTTTGCTGATTCCAGCTTTGATCGTATTATTTCCTGTCTGGTATTTCATCATTTAGATACTACAGTCAAGCAAAAAGTGCTTGCAGAGTTATACAGAGTATCCAAAACCGGTGGGCAGATTATAATTGCAGATTTTGGCCGTTCAGCATCATGGTTTCAACGGATGTTATTTACTCTAATCCGTGGCTTAGATGGATTTAAGCCGACTGAAGCCAATGCGAGGGGTTTGATGCCTTCAATGATAAGTGATGCCGGATTTAATTATTCCGGAATAGAGCAAAAGTTTAAAACAATATTTGGCGAGGTTCAACTATTCAAAGCAATAAAACAATACTAAAATATGAAAAAGTCTTTTGTAACTGTTATTGTAACTGTTGTCTTTTTTCTGATTTATACCACAGGTGCTGCCCAGAAGGCAGGAGAAGTTTGTTATAATCCAAATCTAATAAAGGATACAACCAAGAAAAGCATTAAGTCAATGGCTTATGCCCTCATTAATGGTGACAGCATTAAAATCAATTATCATTCACCCGGTGTTCGTAAAAGAATTATTTGGGGTGGCCTGGTTCCCTTTGATGAAGTATGGGTTACCGGTGCCCATGATGCAACAACACTGGAAATACCCAAAACATTTGTGGTAAACGGAACAGAAATACCAGCAGGCAAATATGCCATTTTTACTATCCCCGGTAAAGATGAATGGATTGTTATTATTAACAGGCATTGGAAACAACATTTAGCAACCGAATATGACGAGAAGGAAGATGTCGTAAGAATCAAAGTAAAGTCAAAGAAAAATACTCACAAAGAACGGTTGCAATATTTTGTAGAAATTACAACAGACAAAAATGCAAAGATTTCTGTGGCATGGGAGCTGCTAAAAATCGAATTTGAATTAAAAAATGTAAATTAAGTATCATGAGAAGAATAGTATTATTTTGTGTATTTGCTTCATGTGCTTGGTTTCAATCATTTTCACAAAGCAAAGAAACTGGTACAGATTTGGCTGAAATCAAAAAATATATACGGAATACGGATACAATTCCGGTTTCGCCAAAAAGTAAAGATAACCAAGCTGTCAAATTAGTATTAAAGCAATATAATAGTGCTATAGAAAAACTGGATATGACCAGCACAGAAGCCTTTTTCAGCAAAGACTCGAAAATTTATGAATCAGGTGAAAGTAAGGGGAATTATGAGCATTATATGAAGGACTATTTGATACCTGAATTAAAGAAGTTTAAATCTTTCAAATTCAATGATTATAAAGTGGAAGTTATGTTGGTTGGCAATTATGCATTTACTACTGAAACCTATAATTATAGTATTGTTATTGCGAAAGACAATACTGAACTCAGGAGCAAAGGTGTTAGTACAACCGTTTTAAAGAAAATAAAAGGAGGATGGAAGATTATGATAAGTCATAGTTCATCAGGAATATAGTTTATATAAATAGCAGAATATGGAATATCAACAACGATACACCTGCCCCATGCACCCAGAAATAGTTCAGGATAAACCAGGTGACTGCCCCATATGCGGAATGAATTTAGTTCTGCTAACCAGTATGCAAAATGAAGGTCATTCAAATTATCATAAGCATACTAAAGTTGATAAACATATAAAACAAGAGCAACAAACTAATCCGGTTATAAACATTAATGAAGTAAAAGGTTTTCAGAAATATACCTGCCCCATGCATCCGCAGATTGTACAGGATGAACCAGGCAAATGTCCTTTATGTGGCATGACGTTGGTGCCACTTTCAAAAACAATATCGCATAGTGGTCATGGGTCGCATTCGTCAGGAATTGCCGATTTCAAGAAAAGGTTTTATGTTGTTTTGGCGCTTACTATCCCCATCATGCTGTTATCAGAAATGATACAGCACTGGTTAGGTATTCATTTCAGTTTCCCTGGTTCCAAATATGTACTTTTCTTTTTGTCATCCATTGTTTTCTTTTATGGTGGATGGCCTTTTTTGAAAGGATTGGTTGGAGAGTTGAGAGCAAAGAATCCGGGAATGATGACACTTGTGGGCTTTGCCATTTCAGTTGCCTATATCTACAGTGTAGCAACCGTTTTTGGGTTGAAAGGAATGGATTTTTTCTGGGAACTGGCTACACTTATTCTGATCATGCTGTTAGGGCACTGGATTGAAATGAAATCGGTGGCAGGTGCATCAAGAGAATTGGAGTTGCTGGTTCAATTGATGCCCGATGATGCCCATCTTGTACATGGTGAGCACATACTGGATGTCAAAACTGAAACACTTAAAGGAGGGGACATCATTTTAATAAAACCGGGAGAAAAAATTGCTGCAGATGGTATCATTACGGAAGGGAACAGTTATCTGAATGAAAGTATGCTCACCGGTGAATCAAAGCCGGTTGAAAAAGGCGAAGGAGATAGTGTTATTGCCGGGTCTATCAATGGGAATGGAGCCATTAAAGTAGCCGTATCACATGGCACAAAGGATTCTTACCTGTCACAAGTAATAAAACTGGTGCAGGATGCACAAAAATCTAAATCCAAAACACAATTGATAGCTGACAGAGCAGCCCGTTGGCTAACGTTGATTGCTATCGCTGCAGGTATCACCACTTTTCTTGTATGGTATTTGTCGGGTAAAGATTTAGCTTTTTCCATTGAGAGAATGGTAACTGTTATAGTCATTTGCTGTCCCCATGCTTTGGGGTTGGCTGTTCCCCTGGTGGTGGCCAAATCAACAGCTTTGTCAGCAAAACATGGCCTGCTCATAAAGAACAGGACTGCCTTTGAAAATGCGAGAAAAATAACCACGTTGGTTTTTGATAAAACAGGAACACTTACTATCGGAAAATTTGAAGTATCAAAAATCATTACCACCTCCGAAGAGTTATCTGAAAAGGAGTTGTTGAGATACACTGCTGCATTGGAACAAAACTCAGAGCATCCAATAGCCACAGGTATCATTCAAAAAGCAAATGACTTATCCATTCAGATTACAGCAGCTGAAAACTTTAATGCCATAACCGGAAAAGGAATAGAAGCTACTTTTGAAGGGAAAGATATTAAAGTTGTAAGCCCTGGCTATCTTTCAGATAAGAGCATTGCAATACCCGATAATTTTCAGGCTGATGCAGCTGAAACAGTCGTGTTTGTTTTAGTAAACAGTAAACTGGCAGGTTATATTTCATTGTCAGATCAAATCAGGCCTGAATCTGCAGAAGCTATTCAAACTTTGCATCAGATAAATATAAAATCAGTGTTGCTAACCGGGGATAACAGAAAAGTAGCAGAGACTGTAGCCGGTAAGTTAGGGATGGACAGCTTTTTTGCTGAAGTGTTACCGCATCAAAAATTGGATAAGATAAAAGAATTGCAGGATAAAGGAGAATTTGTTGCTATGACAGGAGACGGCGTCAATGATGCCCCGGCGTTAGCTCAGGCCGATGTCGGTATTGCAGTGGGTTCGGGTTCTGATATCGCTGCCGAAACAGCGGGAATTATTTTAGTAAACAGCAACCCCAGGGATGTTGTTTCATTAATTCAGTTTGGTAAAGCTACTTACAGAAAGATGATTCAGAATTTGATCTGGGCCACAGGCTATAATATAGTGGCATTACCATTAGCGGCAGGTGTGCTGTATAAATTGGGAATTTTGTTAAGCCCGGCAGCAGGTGCAGTCCTGATGAGTGTGAGTACAGTTGTAGTGGCAATCAATGCAAGCCTCTTAAGGGTTAAATAAGCCATTCACTAGCACGGAGTAAGGTTTTCGAAATCAGCAAAAACAGTCTGATTTACACGTTTTTGCAACTATGATGACATTTTTATAGCCCGTTTTAAAAGGAATTACCAGTTATACCGCTATTTTTGTAATGATGAAGTTATTATTCCTGTTTTTAAGCTTATACCTGCTCGTACTGTCCTGCATTCCCTGTAATGACAGTAAGGAATGTAATATAGCAACTTCGGTAGAAGTTTATGCGTCGAACAATCACCAGGAACATAACCATTCCAAAGAAGCTTGTACGCCATTTTGTACCTGTTCATGCTGTGCGGCTTCTGCATTTTATAACCCTATTGGTAAAGCACAGATCGTAAAAGAGGATTTCCAATCTATAAAGTACCCTATTCATAACGAGAACTTAAATACAGAAGTTTCCTATTCCATCTGGCAGCCTCCCAAGATAGCTGCTTAACTCTCTTTCCTCTCAGTGCAGCAATCATGCACTGACTATTACATTATTTCATTTCGGTTTCCAAGAGGTTATGACTAAGAAAGGAAAGTCTATAACCCGCAGCAAACCTGTTTACAGCAAGATCAAAGACCCTGTAAAACCCATGTGGATGCGGGTAACTAAAATTGTTACACTGATAGTGCTTGGTGCTATTATGGTAATAGCAATAGCTGCGTATATGATGAAATATTATCACCTTATTTCAAATCACAAATAAAGACATGCTTAATAAAATTATTCATTTCAGTATAAGACATAAGCTCATCATCGGGTTGATGACACTGGCACTCATTATTTGGGGAGTGTGGAGCGCAGGCAAACTACCTGTGGATGCTGTACCGGATATTACTAACAATCAGGTACAAATTATCACAATTACCCCGACTTTGGCCGCACAAGAGACGGAACAACTGGTTACTTATCCGATAGAGCAAAGCCTGGCCAACCTTCCCGATCTGGAAGAAATGCGATCCATATCAAGGTTTGGGTTATCGGTTATCACCGTAGTATTTCATGATGACATTGACATCTATTTTGCCCGTCAATTGATAAATGAAAAGCTAAAAGAGGCGGAGGAGAAAATCCCTAAAGGCTTAGGCACGCCGGAACTGGCCCCGGTAAGTACGGGCCTGGGAGAAATATACCAATACATCATTCACCCCAGAAAAGGGTCAGAAGATAAGTATTCCGCAATGGACTTACGTACCATGCAGGACTGGATCGTTGCTCGGCAACTATACGGAACTCCAGGTGTAGCCGAAGTAAACAGCTTTGGCGGTTTGCTAAAGCAGTATGAAGTAGCGGTCAACCCCTATCGACTTAAAGCAATGAATGTAACTATAGCTGAAATATTTTCTGCATTGGGAAAGAATAATGAAAATACAGGTGGGGCATATATTGATAAAAAACCAAATGCCTACTTTATTCGGGGGATTGGACTAATTGGTTCAATGGAAGATATTAAGAATACGGTTGTAAAAAAGGTCAACAACATTCCTGTTTTGGTTAAGGATGTTGCCGAAGTGCAGTTAGGGAATGCGGTCCGGTATGGTTCAGTTACCTACAATGGAGAAAAGGAAGTAGTGGGCGGTATTGTAATGATGCTGAAAGGCTCAAATAGCGCCGCTGTTGTAGAACGGGTAAAAGCCAAAATGGAAATCATCAAAAAAGCAATACCAGATGATGTGGTGATTGAGGCATACGTTGACCGAACAAGTTTGGTAAACCGGGCTGTTGGCACAGTAAAGACAAACCTGGTGGAAGGCGCATTGATTGTAATATTTATATTGATTCTCTTTCTCGGTAATATCCGTGCTGGTTTGATAGTGGCTTCTGCTATTCCTCTATCCATGTTATTTGCATTAGGGATGATGCGGGTATTTAATGTCAGTGCTAACCTGATGAGTTTGGGTGCAATTGATTTTGGATTGATTGTGGACGGTGCAGTTATTATTGTAGAAGCAACATTGCATTTTTTGGTTGTGAAAAAAATAGCAGGGAAACTGACGCAGCAGCAAATGGACGATGCAGTAGAAAGCAGCGCAAAAAAAATGATGAGTTCGGCAGCTTTCGGACAAATCATTATACTCATTGTTTACTTGCCAATACTTTCGTTACAGGGGATTGAGGGAAAAATGTTCCGGCCAATGGCAGAAACAGTAGGCTTTGCCATTTTAGGGGCATTGATACTTTCACTTACTTATATTCCCATGATGTCGGCATTATTTCTTTCAAAGAAAACAAGCCACAAGAAGAATATTTCTGATAAACTGATGGAGTTCTTTCAGAGATTATATACACCGCTTATCCGTTGGGCAATCAAAATGAAATATGCGGTTGTAGGCGGCGCAGTTGCTTTATTGGCTGTTGCTATAATCATCTTCAGCAGGATGGGAGGTGAATTTATTCCGCAGTTACAGGAAGGAGATTATGCATTTCACTGCATCTTACCACAGGGAACATCCTTAACACAAAGCGTGGAAACATCTATGCAGGCCAGCCGCATCATCAAATCATTTCCTGAAGTAAAAATGGTAGTAGGTAAAACCGGTAGCGCCGAAGTTCCAACCGATCCAATGCCACCCGAAGCATCTGACCTTATCATTATGCTAAAACCAAAAAGCGAATGGACAACAACAAAAGATTATAATGAACTGGCAGCATTGATGATTGAAAAATTAGAAGTAATACCCGGCGTTTTCTTTGAGGCATCACAACCTATTCAAATGCGATTCAATGAATTGATGACAGGTGTAAGACAGGATGTTGCTATAAAGATATTCGGAGAGAACATTGATACGTTAGCGAATTTGGCACCTAAAGTTGCACAAGTCGTGCAATCCGTAAGGGGAGCAACAGACCCGCAGGTAGAAAGAACTACAGGTTTGCCACAAATCACTATTCAATATGACCGGGCAAAGATAGCTGGATATGGTTTGAATATTGAAGACATCAATCATACTGTCAGTACGGCTTTTGCAGGTGAAGCAGCGGGAGTGGTTTTTGAGAATGAAAGAAAATTTGATTTGGTGGTGAGGCTGGACAGCGCAAGCCGTACTTCCATTGATGATGTAAGCAATTTATTTGTAGCAACCCCTGATGGTTCACAAATTCCATTATCACAGGTAGCTTCTGTATCGTTTAAGGAAGGCCCTGCACAGATAAGCCGTGAAGAAGGAAAACGAAGAATTGTAGTTGGCTTTAATGTAAAAGGCCGTGATGTTGCCAGTGTGGTCAAAGAGATACAGGAGAAACTGATAGCTGAGGAAATTCTTCCAGTGGGCTATTATTATACGTATGGGGGCACATTTGAAAACTTGCAGGAAGCATCAGCGAGATTAAAAATTGCTGTGCCGGTTGCGCTGGCTTTGATTTTTTTGTTACTCTATTTCACATTCGGGTCAGCAAAAGAAGCATTACTGATTTATACCGCCATTCCTATGAGTGCTATTGGCGGGGTGTTTGCTTTACTGTTAAGAGGAATGCCTTTCAGTATTTCAGCAGGCGTAGGATTCATTGCATTGTTTGGTGTGGCGGTACTAAATGGTATTGTTTTAATCAGCACATTTAATCAGTTAGAAAAAGACGGAATGAAGGACATCATTCAACGGGTGTTTGAAGGAACAAAAATCCGCTTACGTCCGGTATTAATGACTGCTTCGGTAGCAGCTTTGGGTTTTATTCCGATGGCATTATCAACTGGTGCGGGCGCAGAAGTACAAAAACCCTTGGCCACAGTAGTAATAGGCGGATTAATTACTGCAACATTCCTGACACTGGTGGTATTGCCTTTGCTTTATATTATTTTTTCAGCAAAACGGAAAACAAAAATGAAACCTTTAACCCTATTCATTACAGGTATGCTGGCCCTGACAATTTCAAATAATGTAGATGCCCAGCAACCCAACGTAAAAAGAGTAAGTATTAATGAAGCGATTGCACTGGCAAAAAATAATTTGCTGTATGAAATAAATAACCAGCAAATCAATAGAGGGAAAGCACAGATTAAAACAGCAACTGCCTTTTCAAAAACGGGTGTATTTGCAGAAAATGAAGATATGCGGCCAAGTGATAACACCGGGATATTAAAAATCGGGGTATCACAAAGCATTGCATGGCCGGGCCTGAATAAAGCACAAAAGAATCTTTACAATGAGCAGTTGAAATACTACGAGGTAAATACGGCCGCTATTGATGTTGAAGTAAAACGAGATGTAAAAACTGTCTACTACCAGCTTTGGTATTTGCAGGATAAACAAAAACTCTATCACAGGTTGGACAGCATTTACAAATCATTGAATGACGCTGCTATTCTGAAAGTAAGAACAGGTGACAGTCCGGGTTTAGATAGTATTGCTGCTAATGTAAGGATGATGGAACTAAAGGCTTTGATACAGCAGATTAGTAAAGAAATTCAGATTCAGCAGCAATTATTATCGCAATACCTCAATACAAATGAATCCTTGCTGCCGTTAATAACACCATTAGAGAGACTGTCGATGCCCGGCACTATATCTGACAGTCTTCATCCTTTGCTGGCATTACAATCGCAAAATATCAATATAGCTGCCGCAGGTATTGGAGTTGTGAAGAATCAAAACAAGCCTGAGTTCTCAGGACGTTTCTTCAGTCAGCGTTTGTGGGGTGCTAATGACCCCTTTACCGGGTTTTCGGTAACAGCAGCTTTTCCATTATTTGGCGCAGGTGCTTTTAAGAATAGAATAAAAGTTGCGCAAGCCGATATGGTCGTTCAGCAAAGACAATTTGATTATAGCAAACAGGCTTTAAGCACAAGGCAACTACAGATGCAGCAGGAAGTGGAAAAGAGTCGCAGCCTGTTATTCTTTTATGAATCAACCGGGTTAAGACAGGCAGAAGAAATTATAAAAGCTGCCACACTTGCATACCGTGCCGGAGAAATCAGTTTT
Organism: uncultured Sediminibacterium sp.; assembly: GCA_937907555.1. Lineage (GTDB taxonomy): Bacteria > Bacteroidota > Bacteroidia > Chitinophagales > Chitinophagaceae > Sediminibacterium. Next base: position 2,486 of record CALEST010000034.1, on the reverse strand, counting down.
GCAGAATTATCACAATACCTGGCACAGGCAATTGAGATTAAAAAAAATTATCTGGAAAATTTGAATGCTTATAATCAGTCAGTCATTCAATATTACTATTACATCAATCAATAAAATAAATACAGATGAAGAAGTGTTTTATATTAACAATCCTTTTCGCAGGTCTTGCAACCTTTGTTTCTTGCAGCAGTAAGGGTACTGCTGAAACGGCAACAACAGAAGAAGGCCATACAGATGAACATGCAAATACCAACACGGCCATACTAACGGATGAACAGATAAAAAGCATTGGCATTGAATTGGGTGTTATAGAAGAAAAACAATTGACAGCCTCTCTTAAGACAAACGGGGTTTTACAAGTACCTAATCAAAACAAAGCAAGTGTAAATTCCTTGTACAGTGGGGTGATTAAATCTTTGCTAATCCAACCGGGTAATTATGTGAGAAAAGGACAGACAATTGCCACAATTGCAAACCCTGATTTTATCCAGGCTCAAAGCGAATACCTCAGTGTGAATTCAAAAATCGTGTTGGCGGAATTGGAAGTAAAAAGACAGAGAGATTTGAATGCAGGCAATGCAGGAGCTTTAAAAAATCTTCAGGCTGCGGAAACAGAATTAAGAACATTAAGAACGCTAAAATCAACATTGGAGCAGCAGATTAAATTGATGGGCATTAATCCCGAAAGACTTTCTAATGGTAAATTGATTTCTGTTTTGTCAATTTCAAGCCCTATCAGTGGCGTAGTAAGTAATGTAATAGTAAAAATGGGAAGCTACGTGGATGTAAGCACACCTGTTGCCGAAATTGTTGACAACAGCCAGTTGCATCTTGATTTGTTTGTTTATGAAAAAGATTTGCCCAAATTGAAAAATAATCAACTCATACACTTTACACTAACCAACAACCCCGGCAAAGAATATGATGCACAGATTTATTCATTAGGCTCCTCCTTTGAAGGTGAAAGCAAAGCAGTAACCGTTCATGCAAAAGTGCAGGGTGATAAAACGGGCTTGATTGATGGCATGAATATAACAGCAGTAATTAGTTTGGAAAATCAAACCTTACCGGCAGTTCCAACTGAGGCCATAGTAAATGTGGCAGGCCAGGATTATATTTTTATGGTATCTGAGCAGCATGGAGAAGAAGAATATAAAATGGATAGTGTAAAACATGATGTAAAAACAGAAGCAGGTCACAAAGATGAAAAAGGAATAACCTTTGAGAGAATACCTGTTGCCAAAGGCACAACTGATGTAGGATATACGGAGATTACTCTGCTGAAAGAGATTCCGAAAGACGCGAAGATTGTAGTGAAGGGCGCATACTTTGTATTGGCAAAAATGACCAATTCAGGAGAACATGAACATTAAGCACGGGCAAAAATCTTAAATAAAACACTTATGCGATACATTATAATATTAAGCCTGATTCTATCGTGGAATTATGCTGATTCGCAAAACAAAATATTTTATAAGTCAGCAGATGTATATAACTATGTGGTACCTGAGCAGGGAATAAAGAAAATACGAACACCCTGGGGCAATCACGGAAGATTTCTGCTGCTGATTAAGAATGATGAAAGCAAAACAAAAATCAGGAAAAAGGACTTATGGGGTTTCCAAAATGCACAAAAAAAGTTACTTCGGTTTTCTCAGGGGAACACTTACGAGATTGTTGATAGCATCGCCCTAGTGATAATTTATAAAACGTATAGTCCTAAACCTGTTTATTACTTCAGTGAAAGTTTAGAAAGCAAGGTACTATTATTGGAAAAGAAAAAAATGATAAAGACACTTGGTATTGATAAGTTCAATCAATTGTATAAATATTCGCCTTTAATCAGAACATTGACCTGATATAAAACAGCATGTACTCAATTTTTGTTGGAAGTTTATTGATCAGCCTGCTTCATGCAGTGATTCCCAACCATTGGTTGCCGGTATTGGCTATTGGCAGAAAAGAAGGCTGGAGCCTGGCAGAGACCACACGTATTACTTTCATTGCAGGTATGGCGCATGTAATCAGTACAATAGTTATTGGCGTGCTGCTTGCTATGATAGGCAGCGAGCTTACAACACATATCGAGGATTTTACGAAAATAATCGGCCCCTCTATTCTGATATTGATTGGAATTTATTTTGTCAGGCAACATTACACTCATCATCATTTTCATTTGGAGAAAAAGCAAATTGAAAGGAAGAGCAAAGGTGCTGTTGTCGGCGCATTGGTCATTGCTATGTTTTTGTCCCCGTGCATGGAGATTGAAGCTTATTTTCTGCTTGCAGGCAGTAAAGGCTGGTATTTCTTTGTTACGATTACTGGCTTATATACAATCATAACTGTTGCAGGAATGCTGGTCTGGATAAGGATAGCTTACCAGGGATTACTAAAATTAAACTGGCACAAATGGGAACATAATGCCGGAATCATTACCGGCCTTGTATTAATTATTACAGGAATTATTTCATTTTTTATTAATTGAT